>JACMPG010000113.1 GCA_014377625.1 Spirosoma sp. | reverse complement strand
GCTCAGCTCTACCTGCCGCAGCGGGGTCAGCGAGTCGGGTTGGGCCGCGAAAGGCTGGGCCACAAGGAGCCATGTTGAGGAAGTGAGTATGGTAAGCATAGCGAAAGTTACGAACCGGCAAACAGATAATCAGCGATGAAGCAGCCAGTTAGGCCAGTTATTCAGTAGCTTTACGTTACCTGACCAATCGACTTCCTGAGCCATGAAAACCCTGTTTGCTCTCCTTTTTAGTTGTTGCCTGCTATCCCTGACTGCTCAGGCGCAGTCCGGCGTGCAGAAAGCCATCCAGAAGCAGCTTATCCTGACCGAAGACGGCGAAACGATTCAGTTAGATGCCGGAACGTTTACGTTTACGGGCAGTCTATCGCTCGAAGACAAGAAAAACATCGTGATTCGGGGGCAGGGCATGGACAAGACCGTACTGTCATTCAAAGGGCAGACCGACGGGGCCGAAGGACTGCGGGTGAGCAACGGTCAGAACATCATCATCGAGAACCTTACCATTCAGGATACCAAAGGCGACTGCATCAAGACCATGAACGTCAACGGCATTACGTTCCGCAACGTGAAGGTGGAGTGGACCGGTACGCCCGGCCCCGACAACGGCTCGTATGGACTCTATCCGGTGCAGTGCCAGAACGTACTCATAGAAGACTGCGTGGCCATTGGTGCGTCGGATGCGGGTATTTACGTGGGGCAGTCGAAGAACATTATCGTGCGCCGGTGCGAGGCCTATCATAACGTAGCGGGTATCGAAATCGAGAATTCGCTAATGGCCGATGTCTACGAAAACAACGCCCACGAAAACACGGGCGGCATTCTGGTGTTCGATTTGCCCGACCTCGTGCAGAAACGGGGCGGTAACGTACGGGTCTATAAAAACCAGATTCGGAACAATAACTTCGACAATTTCGCACCGAAGGGCAACATCGTGGCGGGCGTGATGGCCGGTACGGGAGTCTTGATTCTGGCTACGAATGAGGTCGAAATTTTCGAGAATCAGATCATCAATAACAAGAGCATTGGCACTGGTATCATCAGCTATTACTTTACCGAACGGCCCATTGCTGACACCGCCTATTACCCCTACCCCACTAAAATCAATATTCACGACAACACGTATCAGCGCGAACGCGGCTATCCGAGCCGCAAAGGCCGGATGGGACTGATATTCCGGTTCAAACTGAAGTTCGGCAAAAACGTTCCTGACATTATCTGGGATGGTATCACCGACGAGAAATACGCCCGGCCCGCCACGATGGATATTTGCCTGCGCAACAACGCCGGCGCCACCTTTGCCAACATGGACGCGGCCAATAACTTCAAAAAAATATCGCGCAACGTTACCGCCCAGGACTGCACGCTCCAGCCGCTGACCGACACCAAATTGACCCTAAAATGAAAATTCTGGCCACGCTTGCTGTGTTCCTGCTCTCCGTTGCCTTCACGCTGCGGCCCAGCGAAATGTATGTGTTTGCGTCAGGTCAGGCAGTGCCGGAAAACCTGTCGGAATGGGGATTTTTTGCGGGAAAACTGGCGGATCAGAAACCTATAGACGGAGTTTTGCCCTACCGGCTCAACACGCCCCTATTCTCGGATTACGCCGAAAAATTGCGCTTTGTCAAACTGCCGGCAGGTCAGGCCGTGCCGTACAATCCCGACGACGTACTGGCCTTTCCGGTAGGCACAGTACTCATCAAAACCTTTTATTTCCCGACCGACTTTCGCGATGCCACGAAGGGCCGACGGCTGGTAGAAACGCGGTTACTGGTGCACGAAACCAACGGCTGGAAAGCTTTGGAATACGTCTGGAATACCGACCAAACCGATGCGGTGCTAGAAGTGGCAGGCGAACAGACGGAAGTAGCGTATCTCGACGGAGAAGGCAATGCCCACCGCCAAACCTACGTCATGCCCAACCTGAACCAGTGCAAGGGCTGCCACAACCGCAGCGAGAAACTCATGCCCATTGGTCCCTCGGCCCGGCAACTCAACGGCAAACTTGCCTACGCCAGCGGACCGGAAAATCAGCTCACCCACTGGCAAAAACACGGCCTGCTCACCAACCTGCCCGCGCTGACCGACAGACCCAAAACACCCGTCTGGAACGATGCCACCACCGGTACCCTCGACACCCGCGCCCGCGCCTGGCTCGACATCAACTGCGCCCATTGCCACCGCCCCGACGGACCGGCCAGCACGTCGGGCCTGAACCTGCGCTACAACGAAACGAACCCTACGGCCTGGGGTATTCTGAAAACGCCCGTTGCCGCCGGACGAGGCTCCGGCGGGCGGCAGTACGACATAACGCCCGGCAAACCCGATGAGTCCATTCTGGTGTATCGCCTGGAATCGACTGACCCCGGTATCATGATGCCCGAAGTAGCCCGCAAAGTCACCCACCGCGAAGGCGTCACGTTGGTTCGGGAATGGATTCGGGGGTTGAAGGCAGAATGACAATTATACCTTCCCCCGCAGATAATCGGCGGTGTAGTTCTCGCCCTGAGGGAGTTGCACCATCGCTTCGGGGGTACCGGTGAAGGTGACGTAGCCGCCCGTATCGCCACCCTCCGGGCCGAGGTCGATGATGTAATCGGCATTTTTGACCACCTCCATATTGTGTTCGATGATGATGACCGAATCGCCCTGATCCACCAGCGCGTTGATGGCCACCAGCAGTTTGCGGATGTCATGGAAGTGCAGCCCCGTTGTTGGCTCGTCGAAAATAAACAGCGTACCGCCTTTTTTGGGGTTACCCTTGCCCAGAAACGACGCCAGTTTCACGCGCTGGGCCTCGCCCCCGCTCAGCGTATTGGCCGACTGCCCAAGCCCGATGTAACCCAGCCCAACGTCCTGCAATGGCTGGAGTTTATCGGCCATTTTAAAATCGGCCACGCGGAAGAAGTCAATAGCTTCATCGACAGTCAGGTTCAGAATATCGGAGATGTTTTTGTCGCGCAACGTCACTTCCAGCACCTCCTGCTTGAACCGGCGACCATCGCACCCTTCGCACTTGAGATAGATATCGGCCATGAACTGCATCTCGATTTTCACCTCGCCTTCACCCTGACACACCTCGCAGCGACCACCATCGACGTTGAACGAAAAATGGCTCGGTTTATAGCCCCGCGATTTAGACACCGGCTGCTCGGCCATGACCTGCCGCAGGTAATCGTATGCCTTGATGTACGTAACCGGATTCGAGCGGCTCGACTTGCCAATCGGGTTCTGGTCAATCATCTCGATGGCCTTGATACGGTCCAGCGAGCCGGTCAGTTCGGCGTATTTGCCCGCTTCTTCGGCGGCATCGCCCCGCTGCCGCAGCAACGCCGGGTACAGCACCTTGCGGATCAGCGTACTCTTGCCCGAACCCGACACGCCCGTGACAACCGTGAGCGTATTGAGCGGAAACCTAACGTCCACGTCTTTGAGGTTGTTTTCCCTCGCCCCTTTCAACTCAATAAAATTGGTCGATTTACGCCGGAACGACGGCACCGGTACTGTCTCGCGACCGGTCAGGAAGTCGAGCGTATGCGAGCGGTGAGCGTAGGGCAGCGGGTTTTTGACGTCTTCTGATTCCCCACGTCCTTCAGACCATACCGCCTGCGCGAAGGAACCCTGAAACACCAGTTCGCCACCGAGCGTACCGGCGTCGGGACCAATGTCGATGAGTTGGTCGGCGGCCCGCATAACTTCCTCCTCGTGTTCAACTACGATTACGGTGTTGCCGAGGTCGCGCAGCGTTTCCAGCACACTCACGAGCCGTTTGGTATCGCGCGGGTGCAGGCCAATGCTCGGCTCATCCAGAATGTACATCGACCCAACCAGTGCCGAACCCAGCGACGTAGCGAGTTTAATGCGCTGATATTCGCCACCCGACAGGCTGTTGGTCAGTCGGTTGAGCGTCAGATAGCCCAGGCCAACACGCTCCATATAGTCGAGCCGATTCTGGATTTCGGTCAGGATTCGGTTGGCTATCTGCTGCTGATGGGTGGGCAGTTCGATGTTACGAAAGAACTGTACGGCTTCGGTAATGGGCATCAGTACGATGTCGGTAATACTCGCCCCGCTCACTTTCACGTAGCTCGCATCTTTGCGCAAACGCGACCCCCGGCATTCGGGGCAGGTGGTTTTGCCCCGGTAGCGCGACAGCATTACCCGGTACTGCACTTTAAAGGTCTGGCTTTCGACAAATTGAAAAAACTGATCTAAGCCATCGAAGTATTTGTTGCCCGTCCAGAGAAGTTTTTGTTCTTTGGACGTCAGGTCTTTGTAGGGCCGATGAATGGGAAAATCGAAACGGATGCCATTTTTAAGCAAAGGCTTCAGAAACTCCTGACTCATTTTTTCGCTCCGCCAGGGCATAATAGCTCCCTCGAATATCGACAGGTTTTTGTCGGGAATGACCAGATCGGGATCAATACCGAGGACTTTGCCGAAGCCATCGCACCGGCGGCAGGCACCGTAGGGGTTGTTGAACGTAAACAGATTGACGCTCGGCTCCTCGAAACTGATGCCGTCCAGCTCAAACTTGTCGGAGAATACCCGCGATGCTTCTACCGTATTGTCACGGTCGGTGATGGTTACGCGGCACACGGCATTGCCCTCGTTGAAGGCCGTTTGCACCGAGTCCGAAAAGCGGTACTGGGTATCTTCGTCGGGTTGCCCGGCGTCGTCGAACTGCACCGTACCACGGTCAATGAGCAGTTCCAGGCTGGCTCCGTTCACAAGCGAATTGACGCGGTCGGCTTCCTGTTCGAGCAGTTCTTCAACCTGTACCGTTTGCCGACCCGTCGGACCGCCGTCAATGACCACGCGGGTATAGCCTTTCTGAAGCAGGATTTTCAGTTCGTAGTCCAGCGTGCGGCCCTCGTGTACGATGAGCGGGGTCATGATCAGGACACGCTTCCCGGCCTCGAACGAGAAAATATAATTCACGACGTCGGTAATGGTGTCGCGCCGAACTTCCTCACCAGAAACGGGGGAGTAAGTTGTACCGGCCCGCGCAAAGAGCAATTTGAGGTAATCGTAAATTTCGGTGGAGGTACCGACCGTTGAGCGCGGGTTGCGGGTCGAGACTTTCTGCTCGATGGCAATGGCGGGCGAAACGCCTTTGATGTACTCGACGTCGGGCTTTTCCATGCGACCCAGAAACTGCCGGGCGTAACTGCTGAGGCTCTCGACGTACATCCGCTGCCCTTCGGCAAAAAGCGTATCGAATGCCAAAGACGACTTACCGGATCCTGACAGGCCGGTGAGTACCACAAGTTTGTTGCGCGGGATGGCAACGTCAATTCCTTTGAGATTATGTACTTTCGCCCCCTTGATAATGATAAACTGCTTAGGGTCGAGGTGGTCGACAGCGCGGGGCTGATCGACGTCAATAGCTGGCGTCATGCGGAGAAAAACAGGAGAAACTCTATCCTGTTTCCAACGATTATAGCATAGGTTAGGTTCTCTTTTTGTCATGCTGACGAAGGAAGCATCTTGAGCCTTCTACATTCTTTACATTGAGATTCCTCGTTCCCCGGAATGACAAAAGAAGTATGCAATTCATACAGGAAGACATCATAAAACTGGCGGCTGCGCTGCTCATGGGCGGCCTGATTGGGGCCGAGCGCGAGTATCATGGCAAAGCTGCCGGGTTCCGCACCATGATTATGATCTGCGTAGGATCGGCGTTGTTCACGATGGTGTCAGGGCGTATCGGCGGCTCCGGCGACAGGATTGCAGCCAACATCGTAAACGGCATCGGCTTTCTGGGCGCGGGCATCATTTTTCGGGAAGACAACCGCGTAAAAGGCCTGACCACTGCCGCCACGGTCTGGGCAGTATCGGCCCTCGGCATGTGTCTGGGCGGTGGTCAGTACGACATTGCGCTGATGGGGTTTGGCTTTATTGGCGGGTCGCTGCTGCTGCTGGTGGGCCTGAGCAAACGTATTCAGCGATTCAACCAAACCCGCGATTATAAGATCGTGACGCAGTTCAAGAACAAGACGCTGAATCAGTACGAGAAGTTTTTCGAGGAGTGTGGCCTCTCGTCAACGCGCAGTCAGCAACAGCGGATCGGTACTGAGATTATTGGTCACTGGCGCGTTGATGGATCCCAGAAAAACCACGAAAAGTGCATTGATCGCCTGCTGAACGACCCTGAGGTAAAAGAATTCACGTTCTGACCGGGCTTGAGCACATTCCTTCAAAAGCAGTGTAAACGAATGCAACGTACCAGTAGTTATAAGCGTACTATTTAACGGCCAGTTTTCGTTAAAATGAACGTCGGCTAATTCCTGTTCAATTAGCCATCCCTACAGTTTCTTCCTAAAGTTATGCGTCATATACAAAAACTATTTCTTGCGGTTGCGCTGCTCAGCAGCAGCGCAGCGTTTGGCCAGCTCACCGCCGACCCCGAAGATCGGCGTGATCAGGGGCGCGAACCACTGCGCACACAAACCGTTGATG
>JACMPG010000112.1 GCA_014377625.1 Spirosoma sp. | reverse complement strand
TCCCGACCGCATTGTATATGGCGCGTTCCATACCGATGCGGCCGGGGCGGGTTTTGACGACCAGTTCATTTATGAAGAAATCGAAAAACCCCGCGACCAACGGCGCATTCCGATGCAGAACTGCCTGCGCGACGAAGCGGATGCGGTATTTCAGGAGTGGACTGCCCTGAATCGCCGAACGCCGTATTAGGCGAAATGCGTTACTTTTGTAGAAAGGTTTTTCTGTGTTAAAAAAAAAGACTTATGCCTGGAATGGAATTCTTCGGCGATGCCGAACGCACTGAAATCAACGATGTCCTTGATACCGGTATCCTCTTTCGCTACAATCACGACGAGCAGCGGAACGGTATTTTCAAAGCCCGCGAGTTTGAAGCCGAAGTGGCCAAACTTGTTGGCGCCAACTACGCCCACGCCGTGTCGAGCGGTTCGACGGCGGCTCTTTGTGCTATGATTGCCGCCGGTGTTGGCGCGGGCGACGAAGTCATTGTGCCGCCGTTTACCTACGTAGCCACCGTTGAGGCCGTACTTATGGCTGGTGCGTTGCCCGTTTTTGCCGACATTGACGAGACGCTTTGCCTGAGCGCCGAGGGCATTCGCAAGGCCATTACCCCACGCACTAAGGGTGTTTGTCTGGTGCATATGTGCGGACAAATGGCCGATATGGACGGGATTATGGCTGTCATTAACGAGCATAACCTGATACTGGTCGAAGACGCGGGACAGGCGATGGGCGCGAGCTACAAAGGCGTATCGACGGGGCTGTGGGGGAAGACCGGCGCGTATTCGTTCGACTTTTTCAAGATTGCCACGGCGGGCGAAGGGGGCGTAATGGTCACCAACGACGAACAGGCGTACAGGTATGCCGACTCGTATTCTGACCACGGTCACGACCACATCGGCAGCAACCGGGGTATGGAAAAACACCCGATTCTGGGCTTCAACTACCGCATCAGTGAACTACACGCGGCTGTCGGTCTGGTGCAGACCCGCCGGGTTCCCGCCATTGTGGAGCGCAACAACGTACTCAAAAAACGGCTTATGAACTCGCTGGGCGAGATTCTCGGCCTGTCGTTTGCCCATCTGCCCGACCCCGACGGCGACTCGGCTACGTTCCTCAACTTGCTGCTGCCCGATACCGACGCGGCCCAGCGTACTGTAGCTGAACTGAACGCGGCTGGCGTGGGCGGCTTCAACTACTGGTTCACGAACATGTACCACTTCATTAACCAGTGGGACCATATCAAATACCTGCACACGGCGTCGGCCCTGCCCATCGAGAAATTTGGCGTACCGCAGGATTACAGCAACCTCGATATTCCTCATGCCCAGGACGTAATTGGACGGCTCATCTCGTTCGGCATCCGCGCCACCTGGAGCGACGACGAAGCCGATGCGCTGGCCTCCAACATCAGCGACGCTATCACGAAAGCGATTAGTGTAGAAGCGTAATCATTGTATGTCAACAATAGCCTTGCTCACCGAAATAACTTCATTACCTCCCGAATTACGCCGGGAGGTTGAGGATTTCGTTGCCTTTTTGCGTGCGAAAAAACAGCCGCAGCCGCTCAAAAAGCATGAGTTGAAAGAACGTGAGTTCGGTTATGCAAAAGGTAAAGTGTGGCTTTCCGACGATTTCGAAGCCCCCCTGAGCGATTTTGGCGAATATATGTGATGGATTTATTACTGGATACACATGCGTTGCTCTGGTTTTATGGGGGAATTGCCTATTGGGTTGCCCCATATACTACGCCTGGAGACATTGCCTTATCATCACAAAGACCCTTTCGACCGGATCATTATTGCTCAGGCACTCGCCGAGCAAGTGCCGATTGTAACTAAAGACCTAATTTTCAGCGATTACGGAATAAACAGACAATGGTAAGTACAGCGACGCGACCGATTCATAAAAACTTCAAAGGCATCGAAAAAACCGTGTACGGACGCGGCAGCTTCGACCAACTGGCCGACATTTTGGCCCCTCACCGTACCGAGAACAACGGTTATTTCGTGTTTCTGGTCGATAACTATTTTAAAGGAAAATCCCTCGAAGGCCGCGTTCCGGCGCAGAAAAACGACTTGACGTATTACATCAGCGTAGAAGAACACGAGCCGACAACGGAGCAAATCGACACACTGCGCGATGAGATTCTGGCCAAAAAGGGCCTGCCGTCGGGAGTGGTGGGTATTGGGGGTGGCAGCATCATGGACATCGCCAAAGCCCTCTCGCTGATGCTGACCAACGAAGGGTCGTCAACGCTGTATCAGGGACTGAATCTCATCAAAAAGCCGGGTGTCTATCACGTGGGCGTACCCACCATTTCCGGCACCGGGGCCGAAGTGTCCATGACCGCCGTACTGACGGGGCCGGTAAAAAAGCTGGGCCTGAAATGCGAATGGACGGTCTTCAACCAGATTGTGCTGGACCCCGACCTGATTGCGACCGTACCGCGCAACTGGTGGTTCTATACCGGGATGGATACGTACATTCACTGCGTAGAGTCGGAAAACGGGCGAATGAACAATGCCTATTCGCACGCCTTTGCCGAGCAGTCCATGAAACTCTGCCGCGAGGTGTATCTGGGCGAAGGTTCGGGACAAACGCCCGAAAACGATGATAAACTCATGGTGGCGTCATTGATGGGTGGTCTGAGCCTGACGTACTCTGAAGTGGGCGTTTGCCACGCACTAAGCTACGGCCTGTCGAAGATTCTGGGTACGCGCCATTGCTACGCCAACTGCCTGATTATGAATCACCTCGAAGATTACTATCCCGAAGGTGTAGCGGAGTTTAAGCAGATGGTAGCGTACCACAACATTGACCTACCGCAGGGTCTGGCGAAAGACTGGGACGATGATACGCTGACGAAAATGGCCGAGGTATCGTACAACCTGCCGCACATGTGGCTCCACGCCATCGGCGATAACTGGAAAGACGTCATCACGATTGATGGGTTGAAAGATTTGTTCCGGCGACTATGATTATCGGCATTATCCCCGCCCGCTACGGCTCCACGCGCTTTCCGGGCAAACCCCTCATCGACATCGGCGGTAAACCCATGATTGTGCGGGTACTGGAACAGGTGCAGCGTAGTTCGCTGGAGATGGTGGTCGTGGCTACCGATGATGAACGCATTGCCGATATAGTGCGGCAGGCCGGGGGGACGGTAGTGATGACCCGCTCGGACCACCCCAGTGGGACCGACCGCTGTTTCGAAGCGTATCAGCTACTGGTGGAGGACGGCCAGATTACCGATGAACCCGCCAACTACATCGTAAACGTGCAGGGCGACGAACCCTTCATCGACCCCGCGCAGATTGACGAATTGGCCCGTATGCTGGATGGTACCGTTGAGTTGGCAACCCAGATGGCGTCGGTCGATTCGGCGGCCGTGCTGCACAGCGTGGGCGAGGCCAAGATTATCCTCAACGCGCAGCACGAGGCCCTGTACTTCAGCCGTCAGCCCATTCCGTTCCTGCGCCATGTGGCTCCCGAACACTGGCACGAACACCACGCTTATCACCGGCACGTGGGTCTTTACGCTTACCGCGCCGACGTGCTGGCCCGCATTACCGCACTGCCGCCCTCTGCCCTCGAACGGGCCGAAGGGCTGGAGCAACTGCGCTGGCTCCAAGCCGGGTACCGTATCAAACTCATCAAAACAACCTACCAGAGCCAGCCCGTCGATGACCCCGCCGACGTAGAACTTGCCCTGAAAAGCGCGGGGTATTTGTGAAGCCATGTCATCCCACCACATCGTCCGCGACGAGCAGGAACCCGCGCTGCTGATTGCCAATGGCGAAGCCTGCCAGTACGAACTCCTCGGCCAGTTGCTGGAATGGAGCCCCATTGTGGTGGTGCTGGATAGTGCCGTCTGGCGGGTGCTGGACCTTGGCATAAACATCGACGTATTGCTGGGCGACTTTGATCGCGGCTTAGACGTCGATGCGGTACGGGCGCGTCAGTACCCACTGGAGATTATACACGCCCCCGACCAGAACAAAACCGATCTCGAAAAAGGCATTGAGTACCTCATAGAACGCGGTATTCCGGCGGTGAACATTGTCTGGGCCACCGGTCGCCGGGCCGACCATAGCATTACGAACATGACCAGCATTGTTCGCTACAAAGACCGGATCAGGATCGTGGTGCTGGACGATTACTCCAAAATCTTCCCGCTCGTGGGCCGCTTCGAGAAGTGGTACGAGGCCCACACGCCCCTGTCACTGATACCGGTTGGTACCGTTACGGGCATCGAAACCACCGGCCTGACCTATAATCTGCACTACGAAACGCTGACCCTCGGCTACCGCACCGGCAGCAGCAATGAAGCGGCTCAGGATGGTTTTGTGAGCATCAGAGCCGAAACCGGCGACCTGCTCATCATGGAGTGCCAGGACTGATTAGGTTGACTGTCAGTGCCTTACTTTAGTTTAGTTTACTTTTGATTGTCTGCGTACCATTCGCGGAAGCTCTTTTTGGGCGGTTCGGGTAGTTCGCGGGCAATGGCCCAGGGGTTAATGGTGCCGTTGTGGCTCAGAGCGTAGGGCGTACTGGCCAGCACCCGCCGGGCCACTTTGCCGAGCCGGGCGTAAAGTTTAGGACGCGCCAGTACCTGCGCCAGTGCCTGCATTCCCACGCGCTTACCAACGGGCATGACCTTCTCTTGCCCCACAATTTGCCGCCACTTGTACAACTGGACGTGAATGTCGATTTTGACCGGACAAACGTCCGAACACGAGCCGCAGAGCGTACTGGCAAACGGCAGCGTACTGTGCTTTTTCAGGTCCACATTAGGCGACAGAATCGAACCAATGGGACCCGGTACGGTATAGTCGTAGCTGTGGCCTCCGCTACGCCGATAGACCGGGCAGGTGTTCATGCAGGCTCCGCAACGGATGCATTTCAGCGACGCCCGGAAGTCAGGCCGCCCCAGTTGTTCTACCCGCCCGTTGTCCACAATAATGACGTGCAGTTCCTGACCGGCGCGGGGTTTATGAAAATGGCTGGTGTACGTGGTAGAAAACTGCCCCGTGGCTGAGCGGGCCAGCAAACGGGTATACACGCCGAGGTGTTCGAGCTTTGGGATGACCTTTTCGATACCCATACTGGCAATGTGTACCGGGGCCAGCGTGATGCCGAGGTCGGCGTTGCCTTCATTGGTGCAGACCACAAAGCCACCCGTTTCGGCGATGGCGAAGTTCACACCCGACAGTGCAATGTCTGCCGCTACGAAGTGGCCACGCAGGTGTTGGCGGGCGGTTTCGGTCAGGAACTGCGGGTCGCTTTCGCCTTCGGGTGTGCCGAGGTGCTTGTGGAATATCCGGCCAACGTCCTCTTTTTTGAGGTGAATGGCGGGCAGCACGATATGGCTCGGCGGCTCGTCGTTGAACTGAATAATCCGCTCGCCCAAATCCGTATCAACCACCTCCACGCCATTCTGAATCAGATACGGGTTCAGGTGGCATTCCTCCGTCAGCATCGACTTGCTCTTGACTAACCGAATGGGCCGGTCAAGGTCGGGACAACGCTGTCTGGCAATCTGCAACACGATTTCGTTGTGTTCCTGCGCGTTGGCGGCCCAGTGTATGTGAATGCCGTTGGCGACGGCGTTACGCTCAAATTCGGTCAAATAGTCGTCTAACCGGCTGAGGGCGTGGTTTTTGATTTGCGAGGCCAGTTCGCGCAGGTCTTCCCACTCGGGCAGGGCGTAGGCCATGCGGTCGCGCTTTTGGCGTACGAACCAGAGGGCACCGTCGTGCCAGGTGGTGCGGTCAACGTCGGCGGTGAATTTATCGGCGGCTTCAGAATGACTCATAATTCACGGGCTTTAACCAGTACGGGTTTACCATCTTTATCGGCAATGACCAGTTCGGCATCGTCGCGTTTGGCCTGCTCAATCACTTTCTGCACGGCACGGCGCATACCCGCCATCACTTGTTCTGTGGTAGGAATCGTTGTTTTCTCTTCAGCTATGTTCATGGCTCAGAATGGTTAACCAGGTTTCTACTTCCAACACATCGGTTGGTTGATACATTCCGCCCGTTGTCACGAGCTTCGGTTCCGGCTGCGAATTGTCGAATACTGTAAAGCGATCACAGACAAGGGTATACAGATTGGTCAGGTTCCACACGCTTCGACCATATCGGCGTTCAATAACTTCTGGCGGTATGTTATGACCACCGCGCGAAACCCGTTGCGCCACCCGTGCTTTTGACATATCTGCCGATGGTATCCAGAAATAAAACAGACTGACGGTGTAACCTATTTGTTGCACCCGCCGAATCAATGAAACGTATGACCGGGTTGACAGCGTCGTTTCGAGCCCGAAGTCCACTTTCTGTTCCAGGAGATAATCGATACGTTTGAGCATCAGTCGCCCCGCTTCAAACGCTACCGACTCGACGTTGAATGGCGATAGACCACGCGCAATCTCGTCGGCATTCACAAACTCCTTCGTCTTCATAACTTCGGGTAACAGTGTGTAAGCAGCGGTTGTTTTTCCGGCACCGTTGGGTCCGGCGATGATATACAGATTTGGCATGGGTAGCGTTGCTTCGGCACGTAAGTTAGTCGGTTTCTTCCAGCGCGAACACCGCTTCGACGGGTTTCTGGAACACCCGCGCCAGTTTCAGGGCCAGCACTGCCGAGGGTACGTAACGGCCCGTTTCGATGGAGTTGATGGTTTGGCGGCTTACGCCGATACGTTCCGCGAGGTCGGCTTGTGACAGACTCTGCTCGGCCCGTTCTACTTTGAGTCGGTTCATCATGCGGCCAGCAGTTTATTGGTGCGGTAAATAAGCCACCGAAACCGGGCTATGAACACCAGCAGCATCGTGAACATGTTGTAGACCATGACGCTGAAGAAGTCTCCATCATACACCAGGAGTATGGCCAGCAATAGTATCAGGTAGTTCAAATAAACGCTCCATTGCAGGGCCTCGAGACGAAGTTGATTTGTCATTTCATCCTCGATTTCTTCCCGTGAAAAGGCAATCAACATCAGGCCGATAATGACACCAACACCCGCTAGTTCATTGGTCAGGTTATTGGGAGACGACTGAAAAAGGGAAATAGTTGTCATCGGTCCTACAGAAAGCCACTTTACTGCGTAATCAAGATACATCGTGGCCAAACCGAGCAGAGCTGAGGGAATAAAAATCAGCCAGCCAATTAGGCGGTACCGATGCGGGAAAAGCAGGTTTGTCTTCATTGGATATGTAAAGTTTGTTTGACAGTATAATTGTAAGGCAAACTTTACATAAAGACAAGAATATTTATCAGATTATCTTTCTGTACCCGCCAGGATCTCCGCTATGTGCATAACGCGCAGGGGGAGTTTTTGGCGCCGGATTATGCCTTCCATATGCATCAGGCACGATACGTCGCCCCCGGTAATGACCTGCGCCCCATTTTTGAGGTGGTCGGCCACGCGGTCCTGCCCCATCCTGCCCGATACGGCGGCTTCCGACACGCAGAAGGCTCCGCCAAACCCGCAGCATTCGTCGTACCGGTCCAGCGTGATAAGTTCCAGCCCCCGCACCTGTGTCAGCAACTTACTTAGTTGGCTTTCCCGGTTTGGCGACTGTTCGGAGTCGGTACCGAGCCGCAGCCCGCGCTGTCCGTGGCAACTCTGGTGAATGCCTACCCGGTACGGAAATTCGGCGTCGAAGGTGGTGATGCCCAGCACGTCGGTCAGGAACTGCACGAGTTCGTAGGTTCGTTCGCGCACGTGCTGCACGGCAGGCGTTTGCTCGATGATGTTGAAGTGCTTGCGAACGTGATACACGCAGCTACCCGACGGGGCCACGATGTAGTCATAGTCGGCAAAGGTGCGGACGTAGTTTTCGTACACCGGAATCGAGTCCGACTCGCAGCCGGCGTTGGCCATCGGCTGTCCGCAGCAGGTTTGCGTCATCGGAAACGACACGGTCACGCCCGCCCGTTCGAGCAGCCGCATAGTAGCCACGCCCACCTGCGGGTAAAACTGGTCAACGTAACAGGGAATAAATAAGGCGACGTTCATAATTTTAATGAGTGAATGAGCGATTCGCAATTCGCTCATTCACTCATTGATTTAAGGCGAAAATCTGATTCATCAGGACCCACTTTTCGCCGGGTTTGGCAAAGGGCAGGGCCTGCTGGTATTGCCAGACGAATGTCTCCCATTCCTGCACGGCGGGATTGGCGGCATCGGCGGCTGCTTTGGCAGTAAACGAAAACGTATCGTCGGTTTCCATGAGCATGAACAGGCGGTTGCCTACCCGGTAAATTTCCATGTTCAGTACTCCCGCTTCCCGAATACTCTGTTCGATTTCAGGCCGGAGCCGTTCGTGCAACCGTTCGTACTCGGCAATCAAAACCGGGTCGTCTTTTAGGTCGAGAGTGAGGTAATAGCGCATAAATGAAGCGTAAAATTATTGATCAGCTTACCTCTACTTACCTAATAGTACCAAAGTTGTAAAGTTACAGGGTTGTAAAGTTAGCTGACGCCCTGAGGCCTGCCGGAGGAGCTATACAACTCTATGACTTTACAACTCATTCTTAAGGGACAATCTCCGGCGGTACGTTGGGGCTGTACAAATCAGCGACCCGGACGCGGGAGCCCTGCATGGCGTAGTAAACGATGTAGGCGAAACAAACCAGCGGCACAATGAGCGCGTAAATGGGGCCATAGGCAAACAAGGCACCGGCTACCAGTGGCATCAGGGCACCACCTACAATACTCATAATTACCAGCGACGACGCAATTTTAGATTCTGCGCCAAGATTCTTGGTGGCCAGCGCAAAAATGGTCGGGAACATAATACTCTGGAAGAAGTAGGTGAAACTGAGCGCAATGACCGCCGTCAGGCCACCCGTCAGCATGGCCATCGCCACCATCGCTACGGCTCCCATCGAGAATAGGGCCAGTACCCGGTTGGGTTTCATTCGCGTCATGAGCGCGGTACCTACAAACCGCCCCAGCATGAGCAGCACCAGGGCGAACGATGCGTGAAAACCCGCAATCTGCGTGGGCGAGAGATTCGCCGAACTGCCACCCGTCAGTGTGTTAATGGCGTTCATGTACCAGGTGGCAACAGCCCAGTGGTCATTGCGCGAAAAATCCAGTTTAAGGTCTACAAAATAGCCCCAGAGCGTAGCCTGAGCCCCTACGTTCACAAACTGCGCAATGGTGCCGAGGGCCAGATGCCGGTGCCGCAATACCCCCAGAATCGACATTTTACCCGCAGCCTGCTCTTCTTCGGCACCCACTTCCGGCATTTTGGTGATGGCAAACAAGATCGTCACAAACGCAATAATCAACCCGACAACCAGATACGGCGTCTGCACCGAAAGAGCTTCCTGCACCCGGATGGCTTCGGCCTGCGCCGGGGCCATTGCCGTTAGCATTTCGGGTGTGTATTCGGTATCGGAGAAGATAAACAACGCGCCGATGATTGGCCCCAGAATAATACTGATGCCGTTGAACGACTGCGAGAAGTTCAGCCGCCACTCCGATTTTTCGGGGTCGCCGAGTACCGTTACGTAGAGGTTAGCGGCCGTTTCCAGAAAGGCAATGCCGCAGGCCATCGTGAAGAGGGCGAACAGGAAAAAACTATAGACCCGGGCATCGGCAGCGGGATAGAACAGAAACGCCCCCCCGCCGTAGAGCAGCAACCCCAACAAAATGCCGCGCTTGTAGCCGAAGCGACGCATGACGTAGCCCGCGGGCAGGGCCATGAAAAAGTAGCCGAGGTAAAACGCAAAATCGACGATACCCGCCTGAAAGCGATTGAGGTCGAGCGCAATCTGAAACTGCTTGATGAGCGAACCATTGAGACTGTTGGCCAGTCCCCACAGGAAAAACAGACTGGTAACAAGCGCGAAGGCAATGCCGTAATTACCGGTAGACTGACCAGGTTTGATTTTTGCGGAAGAGGTAGAAGGTCCGAGGGCCATAAAGAAAAGGGAGTAGAGGGAAGAAAAGGGAGTAAGGGGAGGAGAGGAAGAAAAAGCAACGTTACGGAAAATTTACCCGGTAATGGCCCGGTCAAGATGCGTGTAGCCGCCGTCGACGTGAATTAACTGTCCGGTAGTGTGGCTGGAGCGGCTGGAGAGCAGGAATGTAACCGTATTGGCAATCTCGCTGGGCGTAGTCATCCGCTGCCCAAGGGGAATTTTAGCGGTTATTTGCCGAAGCGTTTCATCGGGATTAGGCAGGGTTTTTAGCCAGTTCTCGTACAGGGGTGTCCAGCATTCAGCCACGATAACGGCGTTGACCCGGATGCCGTAGGGGAGGAGTTCAACGGCCCATTCGCGGGTGAGGGCATTCCGGCCACCGTTGGCGGCTGCGTAGGCCGAGGTACCGCCCTGCCCCGTCTCGGCCACTTTGGAGCCGATATTGACAATGGCCCCGCGCGATTTTTTCAGGGCGGGCAGGGCGTGGTGTGCCATCAGATAATAGTGTACCACGTTCTTGTGCAGCGAGGCTATAAACCGCTCGTAGTCGCCGGTTTCCAGCCCTACGCTATCGTTCTCACCCGCGTTGTTCACCAGCCCGTCGATACGCCCAAACCTGGCCAGTGTTTGCGCTACGGCCCGTTTGCAGTCGTCGGGGCGGGTTAGTTCGGCCACAATCTGGTGTGTCCGGCTGCCAATGGCCGTAATGATTTCAACCATGCGCTGATTGTCGGCTTCGTCGCGCCCAACAATAACCGGAATGGCACCTTCGGCGGCCAGCAGGGTGCTGATGCCTTCGCCAATGCCCCGCGCCCCGCCCGTGACAATGATGATTTTGTCCTGTAAGTTTAGATTCATGTTTTAGATAAAGTAGATTTGGGGAGGCAACTAACGTTGCTGAAAGGATTTTAGACGCAGAGATACACAAAGAAGCACAGAGTTTCATAGAGAGAGATATGTATCAGACTACCCACAACCAGACCATCGATTTTACTGCCGAAGGCCCGACGCTGAACGGCGAACCGTTTGCCTGGGATTTGGTGAAGCTTAATGACCGAATGTTTCACATCATCCGCAACGATCAATCTTTTACTGCCGAAGTGCTGGACCTGAACGCGGCTGACAAAACCGTTCGACTCAGCGTGAACGGGCATATTCATGACATCAAACTAAAAGATCGTTTCGATCTATTGCTCGAAAAAATGGGCATCGCCAATGCTGCGACGGCTAAGGTGAGCAATCTTAAAGCACCCATGCCCGGTTTGGTGGTTGGTATAAACGTGCAGCCCGGCGACGTGGTGCGAAAGGGTGACAGCCTGTTTATTCTGGAAGCGATGAAGATGGAAAACGTGCTGAAAGCGCCCACCGATGCCACCATCAAAACCATCCGCAGCCAAACCGGCGACCGAGTCGAGAAAGGGCAGGTACTGGTTGAGTTTGTGTAAAAAAGGGTGTAAGGGGTAAAAGGGATAGGGGGTAAGGTACCATGCCCATGTCAGCCCGTTACCATGCACACCCTACACCCGTTACCCCATTTTCCCCTATCTTTGCCCCCGCAAAAACGTTCCCCCATGACATCAGCAAAATACAAACGAATTCTGCTCAAGCTGAGCGGAGAGGCTTTGGCCGGACCCAGCGGTTACAATATCGATCCCGCCGTGCTGGAAAAGTACAGTCAGGAAATCAAACAGGTAACCGAACTGGGCGTACAAGTGGCCGTTGTGATTGGGGGTGGCAATATTTTTCGGGGGGTATCGGGCGAGCGGTCGGGTATTGACCGGGTACAGGGAGATTACATGGGTATGCTCGCTACGGTCATCAACGCCATGGCCATCCAGAGTTCTCTGGAAAAGCACGGGCTGTACACCCGGGTCATGTCAGCTATCAAGATGGAGCAGGTTTGCGAACCCTACGTGCGTCGGCGGGCGGTGCGGCACCTCGAAAAAGGCCGCGTTGTTATTTTCGGTGCCGGTACGGGAAGTCCTTACTTTACTACCGACACCACTGCCAGCCTGCGGGCCATTGAGATTGAAGCCGATGTTGTGCTGAAAGGAACCAAAGTCGATGGTGTTTATAGTGCCGATCCGGTAAAGGACCCCACTGCCACGCGTTATTCCGAAATTTCGTTCAGCGACGTCTATGAAAAGAAACTGAGCGTAATGGACCTGACCGCCTTTACGCTTTGCCAGGAAAATAACCTGCCCATTATCGTGTTTAATATGAACCAGCCCGGCAGTTTGCTCCGCGTAGTGCAGGGCGACTCAAGTGCCGGAACCTTGATTAAATGAGTCGCGATTTCTTTGTCATGCTGACGAAGGAAGCATCTTAAGTCGATATTTTTCTTACACACTAAAAGCCGTTGACGAAGATGCTTCCTTCGTCAGCATGACAAAAATATGGAAGAGATTGAGTTATTCCTTGATGATGCGCAGGATACGATGGAGAAGGCGCTCAAGCACCTATCCATCGAACTGACCAAAATCCGCGCCGGTAGGGCTTCGACCCAGATGCTCGACGGCATTCAGGTTGAATACTACGGTACCATGACGCCCCTCAACCAGGTGGCTGCCGTTAACACACCCGATGCCCGCACCATTGTGGTGAAGCCGTTTGAGAAGAAACTCATTGGCGAGGTTGAAAAATCCATCCGAAACTCCAACATCGGCCTGAATCCTAACAACGATGGTGAGCAAATCCGGCTGAGCGTACCGCCCCTGACCGAAGAACGCCGGCGCGACCTGCTCAAGAAAGTAAAGCAGGAAGTAGAAACGGCCAAAGTGAACGTGCGTAATATCCGCAAAGACAGTAACGACAGCATCCGCAAACTGACCAAAGAGGGCGTTTCGGAAGATGCCGTCAAGATTGGCGAAGAGCGCGTTCAGAAGCTGACCGACTCGTTCGTGGCCCGCGTTGATGAGGTCTACGAGATGAAAGAGAAGGATATTCTGGTGGTGTAATAACCGACGTAGTTTTAGCTATTTTCTCAAACCGGCTGTACCTCACGTATGGCCGGTTTTGTTTTTCCACAGCGTTTTCGGTCCGGTATCATACAGGCCGGTGATCGTCAGCAGCGTTTCCGGTGTAAAACAACACGACTGCCATCAGCCAGACATAAAGCACTGCAGGCCATGTGATTTACGGTCAGCGTTGCGGAAGCTGCTCCCGAAAATACGTCGTGTATCGGATGGCCTCGGCATGTAGCAGGTGTATGCCGTCGGTAGTGCCGTAGGGAGATTTGGGGAGTGGAATGAAGTAATAGCCGGGACCCGAAAACGTGGTCATCACAGCCTGCCGAACGGATGTTGGGGTAGGTAAACGCTGCAATCGGTAGTCGGATGGCATGGCAAAGAAAATAATAGTCGTGCCCGCCCGGCGCATTGGTTCGAGATAGAATTGCGCCCGGGCGAGTAAGTGGTGGAGCGTATCGGCAGGAATAGGCTGCTGCATGAGGGGTGCCATCTGAGCGACGATTTTTGTCAGCAATGACGTGTCGGCATTCAGCGCTGTTTCGGGAATAATTACCTGGTTGCGCCCGTACTGCCAATCGCGAAGGAGCGCTTTTACGACCCCCACGGGCTGGTACTTCAGTTGCAGAAACGGTAAATATTGTTTCAGATCCAACCGGGCTGAATCGGTGAGGGCCAGCAGGTCGGGTTCGGTGGGGTCCTGACGGGCCAGCGTGTTTATTTCTACCAGAAGAACGCTGGGATATCGTTTTCGGGCGGCTACCAGCCGAAGCCCTTCGAGCGAGGACTGCCCGGCCAGGCTGAGGTTGTACAACCGGTTAGACGTACCGTTTACCATCAGCCGTTCACTCATCGATGAACCCACAATGACGGTGTCATACCGGGCCCGGGTATCGTACAGATAATCTTCGGCTTTGATTACGTTGCGCTGGGCGGTGGTTTGAGCCGTTCGGGAAATAGCCGGGCCAGCCCAGTAGATGAATGCCGTGTACAAAACCAGTAGCGTACCCGTAATGAACAGTGATCTGCGTATCATTTAGAATTGAAAGTAGATGAATGTTCCTGATGAACCTTTGTTCGTAATAATCAAAAACAGCAGCAGGCCGAAGGTTACCATGTCAACGTTTTGAAACCGACCATACAGCCTGTTATCAGCCCCGATAGCCCGTTCTCGCAGGAGGTAATGGGCGTGGTACAGTACAACCGGAATAGTATAACAGCCAATAAACCAGATAGTAAGCATATCGTTAGGTTTATGCAGATTAGCGGCTAATGCCTGCAGGTAGGCCCAGACGTGCGAGAAATCAGGCAACCGGAACAACAGCCAGGTCATGGTCACGTAACCAAAAACAAGCCCTACCCGCAATACCCGCCAGCCCCTCACGTGCCGGTGATCGATGCGGTCGCTCACGAACCGTTCGGCGGCCAGGGCCAGACCATGTGCCAAGCCCCAAATGGCATAGCTCCAGGCGGCCCCGTGCCACAGCCCGCCCAGTACCATCGTTGCCATCAGGTTCAGGTAGGTACGTACCTGCCCATACCGGTTGCCCCCCAGTGGAATGTACAGATACTCGCGCAGAAAACTCGACAGCGAGATATGCCATCGTCGCCAGAATTCAGCAAACGAAGCCGAGATGTATGGAAAATTGAAGTTGACAGGAAACTGGTAACCAAACAGCGCAGCCAGTCCCAGCGCAATAAGCGAATACCCCGCAAAATCGGCAAAAATCTGCATCGAATACCCTAATAGTAGCATCAGCAGTGTGAGCGACGATAGCCCCTCAAAGTAGGGGTAGGTCATCAGTACTGTGTGGTCTTTGAGGTTGTCGGCCACGACCATCTTCAGAAAATAGCCCAGGACCAGCGTTCTAAAACAGTATTCCCACCGAACGTCGGTCAGGCGTTTGGGACCAATTTGGGGCAGGAAGAAATGCGCTTTTACAATGGGGCCAGAGACTAACTGCGGAAAAAATCCTTTGAAAAACAGAACCGTCTGCGCGTGTTTTATAATGTTTCGGGCAATGAGCGACCGGTAGGCGGGTATGTCGCGGTTGCGGTACGTGTCGACCAGTAAACTGATCCCCTGAAAGGTGAAAAACGAGATGCCAATGGGCAATGGTAAACTAATCAGCCACGCCCCGACCTCATTGGCCGGGGGCAAAAATGTATGACCCAGCAATGGCCCGTACTTAAAAAAAAGTAGAATGCTGAGATTGACTATAACCCCCCAGGTGGCATGAAACTTACGCAGCCCAACACGCCCATAAATCACCAGATAACTCGATACGATGTTTATACCCACCGACAGCAACAGCAGCCAAAGCAAGTTGGCCTGGCCGTAAGCGTAAAACAACAGGCTGGCTCCGATCAGGATCGGTACCTGCCACCGCCGTAATATTGGTGAATAGTATAGGAAGGTGGTAACTAAAACTAAAGCAACAAACTCAGGATTAGTGAATAACATGCTAACAATATCGGATAACTAATTCATTCGCAGCGAAAAGGATGCTGCTATTTAGTGAGTGAAAACGAGAGAAAGGAACGGCCACGCCAATGATACGAAAGGCCTGCCCCGGCAGAATATTGCGCCAAATACCCGGTATGCCGTAGGCTTGCCTCAACGATGACGCTGCAATTTATCCAAAAAGGATAATCAGGTAGCAGAAAGGGCCAAAGTAAACGCCCGCAACATCCGCAAAGACAGCAACGACAGCATCCGCAAACTAACCAAAGAAGGCGTTTCGGAAGATGCCGTCAACGTTGGCGAAGAGCGCGTACAGGAACTGACCGACTCGTTCGTGGCCCGCGTTGATGAGGTCTGTGAGATGAAAGAAAAAGATAGTCTGGTCGTGTAGAGATGGTGAGATTTTAGTTCAGTTTGTTAAACCGGCTTTCCCCTGCGTATAGCCGGTTCTTGTTTTACTACGAACCATTTACCTTCTGATAAATTTCATTAATCAGTGTTGATATATTGCATTACTTTGTAGAATAACCAATCTATACTTTCGCGATCATGCGTTTTCTGCTAACCTTATTTTTGCTTTCCTGCTGCTTTGCCGTAGTTCAGGCTCAGCCCAACACTTCTAACCTTACGCAGACGGGTAATGCACAGTCTGGTACAGTTGTACAGACGGGTTTCG
This sequence comes from Spirosoma sp., assembly GCA_014377625.1. Taxonomy (GTDB): domain Bacteria; phylum Bacteroidota; class Bacteroidia; order Cytophagales; family Spirosomataceae; genus Spirosoma. The sequence goes on along the minus strand of JACMPG010000112.1, from coordinate 12,618 downwards.
GGCAGTTGTCGACCATTACACAGATCGGCGATAGTCAGACGGCTACGGTATCGCAGTCGGTTCAGAGCAACACAGTCACCATCACCCAGGCCAACAGTGCAACGGGTAATGTGGCCACGGTAGTGCAAAGCGGCACGGCCAACACCGGGTTTATATCTCAGGAACAGACCTCCACCAGCAACGTAGCAGGCATGACCCAAACCGGCAATGGCAATCAGGCTGAGATTTCCCAGCGCGACAATTCCAGCAGTAACGTGGCCAGCCTGACCCAAACCGGCGACGCCAACGGTGGACGGATCTATCAGCGTAATAACTCCAGCAATAACGCGGCCAGTATGATCCAAACCGGCAATGGTAACCAGGGAGATATTTATCAGGCATCAGCCATCAGCAGCAGCAACGTAGCGGGCATGACCCAAAGTGGCAATGGCAATACCGGATTTATATCTCAGGAACAGACCTCCACCAGCAACGTAGCGGGCATGACCCAAACCGGCAATGGCAATCAGGCTGAGATTTCCCAGCGCGACAATTCCAGCAGTAACGTGGCCAGCCTGACCCAAACCGGCGACGCCAACGGTGGACGGATCTATCAGCGCAACAGCTCCAGCAATAACGCGGCCAGTATGATCCAAACCGGCAATGGTAACCAGGGAGATATTTATCAGGCATCAGCCATCAGCAGCAGCAACGTAGCGGGCATGACCCAAAGCGGTAATGGCAATACCGGATTTATATCTCAGGAACAGACCTCCACCAGCAACGTAGCGGGCATGACCCAAAGCGGCAATGGCAATCAGGCCGAGATTTCCCAGCGCGACAATTCCAGCAGTAACGTGGCCAGTCTGACCCAAACCGGCAATGCAAATGGTGGACGGATCTATCAGCGCAACAGCTCCAGCAGCAATGCGGCCAATATGATCCAAACCGGCAATAGTAATACCGGGCTTATATCTCAGGAATACACGTCCACCAGCAACGTAGCGGGTATCACCCAAACCAACGATGGTCACAATGCTACCATTACGCAACAGTCGGGAGCCAGCAGCAATACCGCTACCATTGGACAGAGCGGCACAGCAAATACCGGGAGCATTCTCCAGCAGAACAGCAGTGACCTCAACCTCACTACCATTACCCAGGCCGGAAACAGCAATACGGCCACGGTGACTCAGCAAAATGGTGCTACCAGCAACACGGCTATCGTGGGCCAGACGGGTAATCTGAACGTAGGAACGATCTCCCAGCAGTTTGGCCCTATCACTAATATAGCTGGTATTACTCAGGCCGGGAACAGCAATACAGCCACCGTTACGCAGGAGTCGGGGGCAACCAGTAACACGGCGACCATTGGTCAAAACGGCAATCTGAACGTAGGGAAGGTCTCCCAGCAGTTTGGCTCTATCACCAACACTGCAGGCATTGCCCAGGCGGGGAACAGCAACACCGCCACGGTGACTCAGCAAAATTTTGCTATCAGCAACACCGCCACCGTAGGGCAGACAGGCAATCTGAACGTAGGAACGATCTCCCAGCAGTTTGGTCCCAGCACCAACACCGCAGCTATCACCCAGGCGGGGAACAGCAACACAGCCACCGTGACGCAGGAATCCGGAGCCACCAGCAACACGGCGACCGTGGGCCAGTCAGGCAATCTCAATACGGGCACGATCCTCCAGCAAAACGGTCCGGTCAATAACCTGGCAGGCATTACCCAGGCAGGGAACAGCAACACGGCCACCGTGAGGCAGGAATCAAGTGCTACCAGCAACACGGCGACGGTGGGTCAGTCAGGCAATCTGAACGTAGGAACGATCTCCCAGCAGTTTGGCACTACCACCAACACGGCGGGCATTACCCAGGCGGGGAACAGCAACACAGCCACCGTGACTCAGCAAAATGGTGCTACCAGCAACACGGCTATCGTGGGCCAGACGGGTAATCTGAACGTAGGAACGATCTCCCAGCAGTTTGGCCCTATCACCAATACGGCGGGTATTACCCAGGCGGGGAACAGCAACACAGCCACCGTGACCCAGCAGTCGGGCTCTTTCACCAATACGGCTATCGTGGGCCAGACGGGCGACCTGAACCTGGCCACCGTGGCTCAGCAGACCAGCTCGACCAACACCGCCGGCATTAGCCAGAACGGCCAGAGCAATACCGCCACCGCCACCCAGCGGCAGGGGGCCAGCAACAACACAACCAGCATCACCCAGCGCAACAACCAGAACCGGGCCACCACCCTCCAGCAGAACAGCAGCGACTTCAATAAAGCCGTCATTACCCAGCGCGACCTGCGTAACACCGGAACCATTACCCAGACCAATGGGTCCCAATCTAACTCGGCGACGGTGGGGCAGTCGGGCCAGGACAACATAGCAATTGTCAATCAGGCCAACAACAGCACCAGCAACGTGGCCGCCATAACCCAGAGCGGCAACGGCAACACGGGCGACATTACCCAGCAGTTCACCACCGAAACCAGCCAGGCCTTCATCACCCAAGCCGGTACGTCGGGTACGGCAACCATCAACCAGAGTAACTTTCTGACCGGCGCCAAAGCCTACATCAATCAGGGCGCGAATGGTACGGGCAACGTGGCCGTAATCACTCAGGAAGGTAGCGGTAGCTTCGGTACGCTCAGCGGCATTAACTCGGCCACCATTAATCAGAATCTGAGCAGTACCGGCAGCAGCAACTCGGCAACGGTCGTGCAGGGCTTTGGCACCGGGGCCAACACCGCGCTTGTCTCGCAGGAAGATGGCCAGAACGTCACTAAACTCGATCAGCGGGGTGCAGGCACCAACCAGGCCGTCATCAGTCAGCAGGGCGTTGGCAATGGCGTGTACGGGTTAGGTGGGGTAGGTACGTTTGCCACGCAGGTGAGCACCGCAGGTGACCCTAACGTTTTGACCGTAAGTCAGCAGGCCGGGGGCGGAGTAGCCAACACGGCCCTTGTAGGTCAGAACGGGGCGGGTAACGTCACCACCATTATCCAGACGGGGATAATGCCGTAATAAGCCACCACTGGTAGAAAAGTTATACCATGAAGCGGTACCGGAATATCTACCGGTACCGCTTTTTTTGGCTTATGGCGGTTGCATCGCCATTCTGAACCGTTCCGGGCGCGAACGCTGTTACCATTGCTGAACGCCCCAATCAATACGCTTACGTGAATCAGCAACCTCCCAAGCCCGTAACTCCAGCCGCACTGGCCTCCGCCGATAAACCGTCAGAGGCCAGTGCGCCGGTTATCGGGTCGCCAAATCCTGTGTCATCAACGACCGAAAAAGCATCCGAAATTGTCGTTCCAACACCAGCGTCAGGCACACCAGTGGGTACCGGAGCGCCGACCGGTAAGATTTTTGACTGGGCTGTTCTTCGGCGGTTGTATGGGTTTATCGGGCCGTATCAGGGGCGGTTTTATTGGCTGGTGGGTATCATCATGCTGTCAGCCTGTCTGGCACCCGTAACGCCCCTGCTCATTCGCTATACCATCGACAATGTCATTGCCAGCGGGAAGGGCGATCAGTTGCTGACCATGCTCATGATTATGATTGGTGTGCTGGTAGTACAGGCCCTTGTGCAGTTCCTGAACACCTACCTGTCGGGCTGGCTGGGGCAGTACGTCATCCGCGATGTGCGGGTGCAGCTGTACCGGAAAATTTTGCAGCTCCGGCTCAAATTTTTCGATAATACGCCCATCGGTCGGCTCGTGACCCGCGCTATTTCCGATATCGAAACCCTGGCCGACGTGTTCAGTCAGGGTATGGCCGCCATTGCGGGCGACATCCTGCAACTCGTACTGGTCATTGCCGTGATGGTCTACACCGACTGGCGGCTGGCCCTTATCAGTTTGTCCACGATTCCGGTCATGCTCATCAGCACGTATGTGTTCAAGGAAAAAATTAAGGTATCGTTTAATCAGGTGCGGACCGCGGTAGCCAACCTGAACTCGTTCGTGCAGGAACACATCACGGGCATGAACATCGTGCAGATATTTGGCAGCGAGAAAATTGAAGCCGAAAAATTCCGGGACATCAACAAAGAACACCGCGACGCCAACATCCGCTCCATCTGGTATTACTCCATTTACTTTCCTGTGGCCGACATTATCTCGGCGGTGGCGGTGGGTATGGTAGTCTGGTATGGTGCGCGGCAGGTACTGCTGACCGACGTGTCGTTCGGGACCATCACGGCCTTCATCATGTTCATCAATCTGTTCTTTCGCCCCATTCGCCAGCTTGCCGACCGGTTCAACACGCTGCAAATGGGTATCGTCAGCACCGACCGGATCATCAAACTTCTGGATAGTGACGAGTTCACTACCAATGATGGGACGCTCGTACCTAAAACGCTGAGGGGCGATGTGACTTTCGACAACGTCTGGTTTGCCTATAACGACGAAGACTGGGTCCTGCGCGACATCTCGTTCCGGGTCAACGCGGGCGAAACCGTCGCGTTTGTAGGTGCTACCGGAGCCGGAAAGTCGTCCATTATTAACCTGCTTAGCCGGTTTTACGATATTAACAAAGGTAAGATTACGATCGACGGCGTTGACGTTCATCAGTACGAACTGGGCGAACTCCGCCGGAATATCGGCGTGGTGTTGCAGGATGTCTTTCTGTTCTCCGATACGATCGCCAACAACATTACCCTCGGCGATGAACGCATCAGCCGCGAAAAAATGGTCGAAGCGGCTAAACTTGTCGGTGTTCACAACTTCATTGAGCAATTGCCGGGCGGCTACGACTATAATGTACAGGAGCGGGGGGCTACGCTGTCGGTGGGGCAGCGGCAGTTGATTTCGTTTGTGCGGGCCATGGTGCAGGACCCAAAAATCATTGTACTGGACGAGGCCACTTCATCGGTCGATACCGAGACGGAGGAGATGATTCAGGATGCCATTGACAAACTCATGAACGGGCGTACTGCCATCGTCATTGCCCACCGGCTCAGCACCATCCAGAAAGCCGATAACATCATTGTCGTTGATAAGGGCCGAATTATAGAGCAGGGTACCCACGACGAACTGTTGCGGCAGGCCGGTGCTTACGCCAACCTGTACCAGATGCAGTACAAAGAAATGGCCTGATTTATTCCTGCTTGCCAATGCTCATCATGATCTTGTCGATACGGCTCTTGTCCATATCCACGATCTCGAAGCGGTAGTGGTGCCAGGTAAAGATTTCGCCGGTTTTGGGAATGTCTTTGATGATATGAAGGGCAAAGCCACCGAGCGTGTCGAAACCGGTGAGTTCGCGCCGGTCATGCGTGGAGAGGGATATGCTGAAATACGACAGAAAGTCTTCGAACGGCAGCTGCGCATCGATCAGGAAGCTGCCGTCTTCGCGCGGCTGAATCTCATAATCAGACTCATCTTCGTCGTTGATGTCGCCCACGAGTGCATCCAGGATATCGTTCAGCGTTACAAAGCCCAGAACCCCCCCATATTCATCCACAATTATACCTACGTACTGTTTGCGTTCGCGAAACCGCTCCAGCACCTGATAAGCGCGGTTGTTTTCGGGAATGAACAATACATCGCGTTTCATGTCGGTCAGGCGCGTCAGTTCCACATCGAGGTCGGTGCCGAGCAGGTATTTGGTATAAATCAGGCCCACCACCTCGTCGACCCCACCGTTGCAGAGCGGAAACACAGAGTGGCGATTTTCCAGAATCTTGGCGCGGTTTTCGGCGGGTTCATCCTGAAGGTCGAGATAGACAATCTCCTGCCGGTTGGTCATCAGCGAGGTAATGCGCCGGTCGCCAAGCAGAAATACGTTCTGTACAATCTCCTGCTCGATCTCCTCGATTGATCCGCCCGACGTGCCTTCCTGCACCAAACTCTTGATTTCGTCTTCGGTAACGATGCTTTCGTCGGGTTTTATCCCCAGGATTTTGATGAGTAAATCGCTCGAGACGGTTAGCAGCGCAATAAATGGAGACGTAACTCTGGAAAGCATAATCATGGGCGCGGCCATCGTTTTGGCTATGCCTTCGGGGTTGGAGAGACCAATCCGTTTAGGCACCAGTTCGCCCAGCACTAAGGATAGGTACGTAAGCAGTAGCAACACCAGCACTACGGCAATGGAGTGGGCATAAGGCTGTAAAATAGCCACCTGCGCTACCACGTTTTGCGCGTCGGTGGTCAGTTTATCGCCCGAGAAAATACCAAGCAAAATGCCGATCAGCGTAATGCCGATCTGTACCGTTGACAGAAAACGATTGGGCGAACTGGCCAGGTCGAGAGCCACCTGCGCCCGGCGGTCGCCGTTTTTGGCAGCGGCTTCGAGCCGGGACTTGCGCGAAGAAACTAATGCAATTTCTGACATCGAGAATACGCCGTTCAGGATGGTCAGTAACAGAATAATAAGGATTTCCACAGAGGAATAAATTGACTGGCTGCAAAAATAACGAAACTGCGCCGTAATCGGTTGCGCCGTAATCGGCTACACCGCTATCAGACGCGGCAGTAGATGGGGTAATATAACTCAATGGACTTGCCAACCGACTACTGCCCTGCAATATGCAACTGGCTTTCGTTACTTTTGCAGCCTATACTGCCCCTCGCTCAAAATGATTGTCTTTATCAATGATCGTCCTATCCGGCTGGTTGGTGCGAAAGTAGCCGCCCACCGCGTAGGATACCCCGATCAGTCAGACTCAGCCATAACACCCGATTACGACCAGATTCTGGACGCCCGGCTCGAAAGTCTCCAGGAAGACGCCCTACACGGACACCTGCTGGTGCTGAATGCAACGCCGGCCACAGTCGGGAAACTGCTGCTGCTGCTACAAAAAGCCGATGCCAACCGCCTGCTTTCCGTTACGCTGGGCTGTCTGGACAAGGGAGACTGCGAAGCGGCTATAAAAAAGCCATTCAGAATCAGCAGGGCCGCCGGGGGTGTTGTCGTGAAAGACGCCAAAAACCTGCTGATTTTTCGGCGCGGTAAGTGGGACCTGCCCAAAGGGAAACTTGACGAGGGCGAATCGTCGCGGAAGGCTGCCGCCCGCGAAGTGGCCGAAGAAACGGGGGTGCGAGTGCTGGTGGGGGAGCGAATCTGCACGACCTGGCACGTTTACACCCTCGACGGCAACCGGATCCTGAAGCGCACCAAATGGTACCGGATGAGCGTCATTGACGACAGCCGTATGGCTCCGCAGGCAGAAGAAGACATCGAAAAGGTGGAGTGGCTCAACCGGCGCGATACACTGCTGGCCCTCACCAACTCATTCAGTTCCATTCGCTACGTAATGGAAATCGCCAACCAGAGAGTTGTAAAGTTGTAAAGTCATAAAATTGGCTGACGCGAGGGGAATACGGCGTCAGCCAACTTCATGATTTTACAACTTTTTAATCTTGTACGGTAAAAAGTCATCTACATTCTGACCGTAGCGATGCAGGTCGCGGATGATGCTCGAGCTGATGGGGGCGAGACTGGGCGAGGTGATCAGAAAAACGGTTTCTACTTCCTCGTATACAAACCGGTTTACCTGCGAGATGCCGTTCTCGTACTCAAAATCGGTGGTGTTGCGCAGCCCCCGCAGCAGAAACCGCGCGCCCTGTTGCCGGGCTACGCTGGCCGTCAGGTCGTCGTAGCTAATGATGCGCACGGCGGGTTCGTCGGCAAAGGCTTCTTCGATTAACCCAATCATTTGCTCGAGCGGAAAATACCGCTCTTTACGGGCATTACGGCCAATACCAATGATGATTTCATCGAACAGCCGCAGCCCCCGCCGAACAATATCTTCGTGGCCTTTGGTAAACGGATCGAACGACCCTGGAAATAAAGCAATACGCATAGTTAATTGTGAATTGTGAATGATAGAATAAGTGAATATGGCTGACGCCGAAGGTATTCACTCATTTACTCACCGGGACACCGGACCGTTATAATTCGCTTATTAAAGAGAGTCCGTACAGGGCCAGGTACCGGTGGTCGGGCAATTCGGTAAACTCGGCGGTAGCGTTGAGGTTGGGTGGTACTGAGCCAAAGGTGAGATTGGGCAGGAAACGCCCCAGCTCTGTATATGCATCGGCGAAGGGTGTAATCTCACCGTAGAGGTTCACGGCTGTTGTTTCGGGCAATAGCTTTAGCTCGTCCAGCACATACAGCACGTAATACGTCAGGTCCTGCGCGTTTCGGTACCCAACGCGGTTGCAGTAGCGCAGCGTTTGCTGGTGTCGGTAGATAATCGTAACGAACTCATCTTCAAAATACAGCCATACCTGATCGGGCGCGAGGGTATGGCGGGCCAGGCTGGCCGTAGCCCACAGCAGACCGTCTGTTTGCTGTACGAACGTGATGGGTTGCAATGGGTACATCTCGGCAAAGAAATCAGCGACCGGATGTTCCAGACTAAAAACCGACAGGAACCCTTCGTCATGGTGCGCACAGAAGTGAGCAAACTCATGAGGCAGGAGGTCGCCCCCGCGCATCAGCGTCAGGTAACTACCGGCATACTCTTTCCGAAACAACGACGCTGGTACCAGTGTAAACGTAGATGAGTTGACCGCCACCCGGATGCCCTGCCACGGACCTGCCGATAATACCGGATGCTCACGGATGAGAGCAGGTAGCAGCCCGGTGAGCAAGTGGTCATTGAGCAGCGACGGAAACGTATAGTCTTCCAGTACACAAACCTGACGCCGGGCGTTTTGTACCAAAAACCGAAAACGATCGCGCCCAACTTCTACACAGAGAATAGACCCGTTGGTTTGCGAGGGCTCGAATGCGTTGGCGCCAATAGTTACGGTAGGCACGGGCGACACGGTAGTTTCCACGATTCAGGACATCAGATTAGCGTGAGAAGATTACAATTGTCAGGTACGGGGTAAGTATCCCCGGAGTTTAAACACGTCATCGAGCGAGTGGCAGTACGAAAAGAGTGCGTGGTGTTCGTGAGGGGGGAAGGCTTTAATTTCGTTGAAGGTCATGAGCCGTACCTCGTCAATAATCTGCTGGTCGGCAGCCATTTCAGGATCAAAGCCGGTCTGCAACGTACCTCCTACAACCCGCACTTTGAAAAATAACTCGATCGCGTGCAGGGGAGGTTTCATGAACTCATGGACAAACAGCAACTCGTCTGTTAAAACAATCAGGCCCGTTTCTTCGGCGAATTCCCGCGCCAGCGCATCGGGAGCCGCTTCGCCAAACGCTGCCCCGCCCCCGGGAGGGCACCAGAACGTATTGGTGGGGCCAATGCCTCGGTGACGTACCATCAGCAATCGATCATCTTTGCGGTACAATCCACAAACGCGCAGTCGCAGCCGGTTGCCGTACAGGTTTACCACATCCATAATTAACTATGAGTTGACTTACGTATATGAGTTGACTTGTGCCAGCCTATATGCGTAAGCTAACCCATACCCGCACCGGCGGTCCGGTCATAACTCAATACGGGCTTCCCGAGATGTAGCTTTCCAGCGAGGCAATGCGGGTTTTCTGGTCGCGGATAATGGCGGCTACTACGTCGTTGATGGAGATGATGCCGATGAGTTTGTCGGCCTCCATAACGGGCAGGTGCCGGATGTGCCGGTCTGACATGATGACCATGCACTCCTCAAGCTGCTGATCAGGTCCGATGGTGATGACGTTGGGTGTCATTACGTCTGAGACCGGCGTGTCGTTGGAGTGGCGGTCCTGGAGAATGATTTTACGGGCGTAGTCACGTTCGGAGAAAATGCCCGTTAATTTATCTTCGTCAACGACCATCACGGCGCCGATGTTTTTCTCGGCCATGAGTTTGAGGGCCTCCAGTACGCTCTGATCCGACGTAACGGAATAGAGTGCGTTGACAGATTTGCCTTGTAAAACTTGTCTGATATTCATCGGCATAATAGGGCTTAGTAGGAGGGTGAAGGTAAACAGAAATTTCGTAAATTAGTAGCATGAACGAAACCCAAACGGCTGCGCAGTTGCTGGCCAAACGTTTCCCCTTTAGACCCACGCCCGGTCAGGTCCAGTTCTTCGAGCAGATTGGTGCGTTCATAACTCCCGAAGACGTTGAACATTACCGAGATTGCTTCCTGCTGCGCGGATACGCCGGAACCGGCAAAACCACCCTCGTTGGTACGCTCATTAAAGTCCTGCCCAAATTTGGCCTGAAATCCGTTTTGCTGGCTCCCACGGGCCGGGCGGCCAAAGTCATGTCGGGCTATGCCAAGAAGTCAGCGCAGACGATTCACCGCAAAATTTACCGGCAGGTGGCCGATCCCGGCTCCGGTAGTCTGGCGTTTCAGCGACAGAAAAACTACCACGAAAACACCCTGTTCATTGTCGATGAAGCGTCGATGATTTCCGACGAAGCCGATTTTGGCGGCAAGGGCCTGCTCACCGACTTGATTGATTTCGTATTCGAAAACGATGGCAACAAACTCCTGCTCGTGGGCGATACGGCGCAGCTGCCGCCCGTGGGCCGTGACCTCAGCCCCGCCCTGGACCGGGGGTTTCTGGCCACTCAGTTCGATATGACCGTGCGTGAACAGGAACTGACCGAGGTTATGCGGCAGGATGAGGAGTCGGGTATTTTGCACAACGCCACCGGCCTCCGCACCCTCCTCTACGACCCCATCAACGCCCGTAGCGACGGCCCGGCGCGTCCCAAATCGAACGGCTTTGACGCCCTGCTCAGCGACAAACCCGACGCCGACCTGACCGACGCACCCAATATCCAACTCGACGTCCGCTCGTTTGGCGACATATTCAAGATGCCCGCCAACAAACTCGAAGACGGTATTCAGTACGCGTACACCAAATATGGCCGGGAGAACACCGTGATTCTGTGCCGGTCCAACAAGTCGGCGGTGCAGTACAACCAGTTTATCCGGCGCATGATCGATCAGAGCGAGAACGAACTCGACGCGGGCGACGTGCTGATGATTGCCCGCAACAACTACACCATACTGGAAGAAGACGCCCCCGCCGGGTTCTTGGCCAACGGCGAGTTTGCCGAGGTGCAGAAGGTACGTAACCACGAGGAACTGCACGGCTTCCGGTACGCCACCGTCACGCTCCGGCTGGTAGATTACGAAGAACAGCCCGATTTCGATGCCAAAATTATGCTCGATACGCTGCATTCGCCCACGCCATCGCTGTCGAGCGATCAGCACCGGGCGTTGTACGAAAGCGTACTAAAAGATTACCTGTATATCAAAAGTAAGAAAGAACGGGCCGAAGCCGTCCGGCGCGACCCGTATCTGAACGCCCTGCAAGTGAAGTTTGCCTACGCCCTGACCTGCCACAAAGCACAGGGCGGACAATGGAGCGCGGTGTTCATCGACCAGGGCTACCTCCCCGACGGTCAGGTCAATCAGGAGTTTGTACGCTGGCTCTACACCGCCCTCACCCGCGCCACCGACGAAGCCTTCCTGATGAATTTCAGCCCGCAGTTTTTTGGGTAAACACAGATTGATGCTACGTATGGATAGTTTGACTATTCGTTAAAATTCTGCCAGTTCGTAATTTGTGCTGCGTCCGCCCCCTTGCTCCTGCTGCACTATTCTTTTTTCGATCAGGTCTTTTATATCACGCAGAGCTGTGTCGGGTGAACATTTGGCCACTTTCGCCCACTTGGACGACGTCAGTTTTCCGTCAAATCCATCCAGCAACTTATTCAGCATTATCCGTTGGCGTGTGTTTAAGAGTATGTTTTCGTGCCTTTGCCAAAACATACTTTTGTGCACAATTTTTTGGAGTGTGTTTTCGGTATCCAACAGGGCATTCCTCAGACAACGCAGAAACCAGTCTACCCATTCGGTAATGTCGCCCCGACTGTGCTGGACGCTCTGCAACACGGCATAGTATTGTCTCCGCTCTACCAGAATTTGGCTTGACATACTGTAAAACCGTTCAGGACTTTTCTCGGCACGGGTCAGTAATAAATCTGAAAGGGCTCGTGCAATTCTGCCATTGCCGTCGTCGAACGGATGAATGATGATAAACCAAAAATGAGCGATGGCGGTCTTCATGACCGGGTCCATGCCTGCATCGCTGTTGAACCAGTGAAGGAATTTGTCCATCTCTGGTTTTACCAATGCTGGAGACACGGCTTCGTAGTGGATTTTTTCTTTACCCATTGCCCCCGAAACAATCTGCATGTCGCCGGTGCGATAGTGTCCTACGTCAATTTTGTAGATGCTGCTGTAGCCCGTCGGGAAAAGTGCGGAATGCCAGCCAAACAATCGCCCCTCGGTTAGTGGCTTCAGGTAGTTTTGGGTAGCGTCGAGCGTCACATCTACAACGCCGTCAACGTTCCGGTCAGCGGGGACCAATCCGGCTACGTCCATTCCCAAACGCCGGGCAATGGACGAGCGGACCTGTTCATAGTTGAGGGCTTCGCCTTCTATCTCAGACGATTTCACTACATCGAGCGTGAGCGTGGTCAGCGTGGTCTCCTCTTTTGCTGAAAAACCCAGCGTACTCACCTGACCGGCAATTTTGCCCTGTAAGTTTCGGACTTCCCCAAACAGCACACTAATGGCCGCATCGTTCCAGGTAAAGTTTGGCCAGTTGGGGTATTGGTAGATGTATGTTGCCATTATCTGTAGAGCAGCCTGCGGTAAATATACGGCTATTCACCGCAAAAATGCGGAGATTAATAGAGTTAATC
>JACMPG010000111.1 GCA_014377625.1 Spirosoma sp. | reverse complement strand
GAAAAGCAGTATTCAGGGCTACTCGCTCAACGTCGATTCGGGCGTGGGCAACCGGGGTACCAACCTCGGCCTGAACGGGACCCTGCGTACCGGCAAGATGGGCTTCTCGCTCGGTGGCTTTGGCCGGGCCAGTTACAACGTTCGCGGGCGGTTCGAAAATACTCAGTTCCTGCGCGATGGCGGACGTACCACCCAGCAAAGTGCCGAAACGCGCAACAACGGTATTTTCGGACAATATCGGCTTGGCTGGGATTATGATTTCAGCGAAACCAGCAATCTCTCGGCTAACCTGCGCTACGGGGTTCGCAACAACCTTCAGTATCAGGATAACTTTCTGACTCAGACACTGGGTGGTACAACACCATCCAATAGTCTGCGTAACGTAAAAACCGAAGACCTGTCGGGTACCGTGGATGCCAACCTCGATTATACCAAACGGTACAAGACAACCGGCGATCAGGCGCAGAAAGAAATGAGCTTTTCGGCGCAGTACAGCCGCAATAATCGCAACAACAACTTCATTGCCGATCTGCTGAATTACACGAATCCGAGCGCGTTGCTGGGACGTCAGCAGAACCTGAATAACAGCTATAATCAGGAAATGACCCTCCAGGCCGATTACCAGACCCCCGTAGGCAAGCGGCAGTTGATCGAGTTTGGTGGTAAAGGAATTCTTCGTCAGGTAGAGAGTCAGTTTGGGTACAACGTAGCCACCGGCACTGGCCCGCTCCTAACCGATCCTAACCGGAACGCCAATACGCTGAACTACAACCAGAGCATTTCTGCTGGCTATATCTCGTACACGCTCACAACCAAAAATAAGTACAGCATCAAAGCGGGCACCCGTTTCGAGCATACGACCATCAACGCCAATTTCAGTCAGGCACAGCGGGTTGAAGGAGGAGCAACAGTAGGCGCGGGTAAAGACCTCGGTATTCCCGATTACAGTAATCTGGTGCCGAGCATTAATATCTCGAAAACCCTCAAAGGAGGTAAAACTATAAAACTGGCTTATAACCGCCGGTTGCAGCGGCCCGGTATTCAGTTCCTGAACCCGAACGTAAATGCATCCAACCCCGCTAACATTTCGAAAGGCAACCCGTTGCTCTCGCCCGAACTGACCGATAATTTCGAGTTCAGCAGCAGTGCCTACGTAAAGAGTGTTTACATAAACGGATCGCTGTTTTACCGCAATACCAGCAACTCAATCACCAGTGTCCGCACCACCGATACTACGGGCTTTGGCGAGATCATCAACCCGCTACTGCCCCTGCCTATTATTACGACCTATGAGAACATTGGTCGCGAGCAGGGATACGGGTTCAACCTGTTTGGTAATGCCACGCTGTTTTCCAAATGGCAGATTGGGGGCGGTATCGACTCCTACTACGCATACCTGACCAACAACAGCCCGCTGCCGTCGCTGAATGCCAGCAATTCGGGCTGGGTAACGTCGGGGCGGCTGTTTACCAGCCTGACCATCAAAAACGGATGGGGATTACAGGGCTTCGCATTTGCCCGGGGTAAGCAGGTGCAGTTGCAGGGCTATCAGGGTGGATTTGGGTTCTATAGTATTGGGGTCAAAAAAGACTTCAAGAACAAGCGCGGCAGTATTGGTCTGGCGGGCGAGAACTTCTTCAACCACCCGTTCGTAATCCGCTCCGAAGCCTCATCCCCCATTTTTACCCAGAACAGCAAAACAAGCCTCTTCAACGCAGGTATTCGGGTTAACTTCAGCTACAAAATCGGCAAGCTCTCCTTTGAAGACCAGCCCCGCAAACAGGGTAAGTCCATTAATAACGACGATGTAAAAGCTGGAGATGCCGGTGGTGACAATGGGGGTGGTCAGCCCGCAGCACCCGCCGGTGGCGGAGGCCGCAGACCAAGGTAAGGAATTATAAATGATGAGTTATAAATGATGAATGGGCTGATGCGAATAACTTACACGTCAGCCCATTCATCATTTCTTCCGGCTGACGTAGCCATGTTCCGGGGTGTAGCCAACAGACTGTTTGCCGTAGTAGCCGCTGCCGGTGTAGGGGCGCAGGTCGGGATCGGCTTTGCAGGCGTCGGTGCAGGTACCGGCGTGATCGTGGCCGCAGCTTTCGCAGAGTATGATGTGGTTATTGCAGGTCGGGCTGGCGCAGTTGATGAGCCGGGTATTGGGCGTGCCACACCGGAAACAGACCGAAATTACCGTTGGGTTAACGGCGTTGACCGGCACCGTGACGCGGTTGTCGAAGACGTAGCACTCCCCTTCAAAATCCTCGCCCCCGGCTTCCAGGCCGTATTTAATGATGCCGCCGTGGAGTTGATACACATTCTCGAAACCGCGCGACAGCAGGTAGGCCGAAGCTTTCTCGCACTTGATGCCGCCCGTGCAGTACGTAATAATTTTCTTGTTTTTGAGGTGTTCAATTTCGTGGATATGATCGGGTAAATCGCGCAGATTTTCCATGTCGAAGGTCACGGCTCCGCTGAACTTACCTACGGCGTGTTCGTAGTTTGACCGCATATCTACCAGCACCACGTCGGGGTCGTTTTTGAGTTGCCGAAACTCGTCTGGTTCGAGGTGAACACCCGTTTGCCGCAGCGGGTCGACGGGTAGGTCGGAGTGGACAATTTCGGGCTTTACGCGCACGTGCAGCTTCTGAAAGGTATGGCCGTTTGACTGGTCTATCTTGAATTCGACATGAGCAAAGCGCGGATCGGCGCGGATTGCGTCTATGTACGCGTCGCAATCGGCAGTCAGGCCCGACACCGTGCCGTTGATGCCTTCGGGAGATATAATGATGCGGCCCAGCAGATTCAGCCGCAGACACAGCCGATGGTGTTCATCGCGGTACTGCTCCGGGTCATTGACGGGCGAGTAGCCATAATACAGAAGAACGCGGTACGGTTTCATGCCGCAAATTTACCCAAAACCACTATACGTTTAGGGGTAGGCGGGTTGAAACCGTTAAAGGTCGGCCAGCCCCTGTCGAACCCAACCGAACTCGTCCGCGTTATCGGGCCAGACAATCAGTCAGTCAGCTACGTACCCACCAACACCGTAGCTGCACACAGGAAATGATGAATAATCCCATCACCGTATCGGTGTTGATGGCCGTTTACAATACTGATTTTGCGCTGGTGAAGCGTGCCATTGACTCCGTTCTCAACCAGTTTATGGTCGATTTTGAACTCATCGTCATTGACGATGGCAGCCAGAACGATCCCCACCACCAGTTACTCCGGTACGTACAGCAACACGACGACCGGATAGTCTATCTTCGCCATGCCAACTGTGGGCAGTCTAAATCCATCAGGCGCGGGGTTCTCAACAGCCGGGGTACCTACATTGCCATTCTCGATGCCGACGATGAGTACAAGCCCAACCACCTGCTGGCCTGTCTGGATCTGATGACCGATGCCGACCTGATTGCCTCTACGACCGATACCATTGTGGATACGGACGACGATTACTACGTTCCCGATAAACTCGATCCCACCCGGCTCATCCACGTGGACGACTGTATTCTGTTTGCCACGCTGTTTGGGCGTCGGGAGGTATTTGTCAGCACCGAATTCGAGGATCGGTACGGAGCCGACGCCTATTTTTACGAACAGGTGGCCCGGCAGTACCGGGTTAAAAAAGTGGACCTGCGTACCTACGTTTACTACCGAAACATGCCAACCAGTATCTGCTCGGTCCTGAAACGGCAGCAGTCCGCTCTGTTCGTCTAACGAAATGCAACAACTCGTCATGGCCTGTCACATCACGGGCGTTTACGACGTGAACCGACGTCAGCAACTGGCCCACGATGATTTTTCGCTCGTTAAGGACTGGGTAGCGTCGATCAGTGGGCTGAACGTCAGAGCCGTACTTTTTCACAACGGCCTGTCTGACTCCACCTGCGCTGCTCACCAGAACGAGTACGTTCAGTTTGTCAGGATTCAGTACGATGCCCATTTGAATCCTAACGTGTTTCGCTACTTCGTGTATCGCGACTGGCTGAGAACCCACGTCAGCGAGATTGACAGCCTGTTCGTGACCGACGTGTCGGATGTGGTCATGGGCCGGAACCCGTTTGTGGAGCCGCTGTTTCTGAATAATCCTGATGGGCTCTTTTGTGGCGATGAACCCACCACGCTGCACAACGACTGGATGAAGGCCCACGGCACCCACCTGCGCGAACAACTGGCAGACTACGCCGATTTTGAAGCCCGATTTGCCGATGCCACCCTGCTCAACTGCGGCATCATGGGCGGGTCTGTTTCGGTCATGCAGTTGTTTCTGGAGCAGCTCTGCACCCTGCACGAGCGGTATAACCAGAACAACAAAACAGCCTATACCGGCGATATGGGCGCGTTCAACTACCTGGCCCGTACCCGGTTTGGCAACCACCTCCGGCATGGCGAACCAATCAACACGGTTTTTAAAGCCTACCAGACTCACCGCACTGACTGCTGGTTTCGGCATAAATAAGGAGCCGTGTCCAATCCAAACCGCTAACGCAAACCGCTTCTGAACACAAAGCCGCATTAGCCGGTTAAGTTGCTCAAACCAGTACGTTATTTACCATGATTGTGCGTCCTTCCAGCCAGGGCTGGGAAATTATTCACCAGCAGGCACACGGTTTGCTTGCTTATCAGATTGCCGCCAACTGGCAAATTAGTCAGCGACCGTTGCACTGGCCCGAAACACTGACTGCGTTGCTTGAACATGACGATGGTCAGCATCCCTTCGAAGGCCGAAACCACCTGTCGGAGGCTGGTGCCCCGCTTTCGTTTGAACCTTACTCGGTGGACCAGTGCCGCAGTATGGTTGATATTGCCCTGCGCAAAAGCCGCTGGAACGCGCTCATGGTATCACACCACGCCACGTTTCTGTACGAATCCATGCGGGGTCAGGACAAAGCCCTGGATACGTTTCTGGATCAGCAAAAGGATAACCAGAAAAAATGGCGAAAGGGGTACGGGGTTATCCAGCGAGACGTACTGTATGCCTACGATCTGGTGCAGTGGTGCGATGCCCTCTCGCTGATTCTCTGCCGTCAGGAATTACCACCCGAAGCCCGCCAGCTCGAAATCAGCAAAGGCCCCGACGGTACCCATCACTTTATTCACCAGCGTGCTGACGATGAATCGCTCTGCGTGAGCCCGTGGCCTTTCGAAGCAAACGAGTTTAGTGTTCACGTTGAAGTGTATCTGGTAAATCAGCTGCAATTCAGGGACGATACCGAACTTTACAACGCCATCAATGACGTTCCTGTCGACTTGCGTGAGTGGACGTTCAGGAAATAGTGATCCTGGTGCCACCGTTGACCATTCATTATGCACATTGCCATTACAGGAAATATTGGGGCCGGTAAAACTACCCTGGCCGAACAGCTTGCCCGGCATTACGGCTGGGAAATTCTGCACGAAGCCGTAGACGATAACCCGTACCTCGCCGATTTTTACGATGATATGCCGCGCTGGGCGTTCAATTTGCAGGTTTTTTTCCTGAATAGCCGCTTTGCGCAGGTCAAATACATCCGGGACGTTGCTGAAGCAAACGCCCAACACCCCAGCCAGCTGCCCCGCACGGTGGTGCAGGACCGGACCATTTACGAAGACGCGGCCATTTTTGCCCGGAACCTCGCCGACAGTGGAGACATGAGTCAGCGCGATTACCAGACGTACTTGAGTCTGTTCGGGAATATGATGAGTCTGGTGCAGTCGCCTGACCTTATGATCTACCTCCGCGCCGACCTGCCCAAACTCCGTGGGCAAATCGAAAAACGGGGCCGCTCCTTCGAGAAAACCATCAGCAACGAGTATCTGAGCAACCTCAACCGGCTCTACGATCAATTTATTGCTGCCTACACCGCAGGCCCGTTGATCACGCTCGACGTTAATGAGCTCGACTACGCCACCCGCCCCGCCGACTTCGCCGAGATTGTCCGGCGCATCGACGAACGGCTGATTGCCCGGTAGTAAACCTGATTATAAAGAGCGCATTCGGCTATAAACATTCACTGGATGGCTGGAGATCATCGAAAACCACTACCACTTTACCCGGCTACACATTCAGACTACTTTTCAGCCACTGAGAAATCGAATTTATCGGTGGTTTTGAGGTTCAGTACCTGAAAATTGATGCGATAGATGGTGTCGCCCCATTTGGTCAGGATGCCCTTGTCTTCGGGTGCTTCCAGCTTTACTTTCTCGATGGTCGGCTGCATCTTTTTAGGATCGTAGTTCACGACAAAGTCTTTGGCCGGACTGCCGCTGGGGGCGTAGTGAACAATTAACTGACCGGGTTTGCCAACTTCGGCAGGGTAGCAGGTCATCAGGTGTTGAGTGACCGTGCCGGCTTTGCTGAGCTGCACGATATCCTGAATCTGAACCCCCTTGCCCCGGTTCAGTCGTACAGTCCGCTGCCACTTGCTCACGCCCGCACTGGCGGGGTAGGCTTCGGCGATGTCGAGACCAAACTGTACGGTGGCAGCGTCGGCCTTATACGTTACGTTGCTGGCCCTGAACTGCGGGCCGGGCAGCTGAGTCTGGCCGTTGATGGTGGGTACATTGTGAAAATCGGAGCAATTATACCAGATGTCGTACCGTTGACTGCTGAACGTTTTGGCGGTATACGTGCCGCGCCCCACGTCGATGAGCAGGGGCTGGCCGTTGTAGTAGACCACGTAGTTACCAATGTCATTATGGTTGTGGCTCTCGTCGTTATGCCCGCCTTTGGCGGCTACGTAAAAACCGTCGGTGGTGCCGGGCTTGTCGCGGGCGGCAAAGACCTGCAAATCGGGTAGCCACACGGTTGCGGGCAGGGGTAAACCCCGCTCAGCCTTCTGAAATTCGTCCTGCATGAAAAGGGCATAAAAATTTCGGAAGACGTGAAAGTTGCCCACCGTACCGTCTTCCGGTTTGCGGTAATACGCGCCAAACCGCATCATATCGGGGTCGTTGATGGCTTTGCCGTAGCGGTAAATCATGGCAGCGGCCATGCCCGGCTGCGGGTCGGCATCGGCGAAGTTGAGGAAATAGGTCGGGCTGATCTGGGCGCGGTAGATGAATTTGCCCATGTTCTGGAATTTCTGGTCGGTATAGACGTAGGCAAACGCGCCGTTGGTGGCATCGTTCAGCATGGCCACATTGTCGAAGAGCGACGCGGCAGCGGCACCCCAGTAACTTGGCCCTTCGTCGCAGCCGCCGTCGGCAGGGTAGGGGTTCAGGAAATTGTCGAGAACGTGCAGGAGTTTATCAATGGAAGCGGTCCGTTTGACGTCGTCTTTTTCGAGCAGCAGCACGCTGTTGAGCCAGTTAGAGCCGATCCAGGGGTTCCAGTTGTTGGGTGGCCTACCGGCAGCATTCTTCTGCATCCAGCCGTGCGGCTGGTTCATAAGCGGTTCAAAGACCCGGTTGTTTACTTCGTAGTAAATACGTTTTCTGACCTGGGGCGATACCGCGTCCAGTTTGTCGCCGAGGTAATAATCAACCCAGGCGAGGTACGTAGCGGTTTCGGCGGCAAACAGATCGACAAACGGCCGCGACACATCAACCAGCCCCGAAAGCTCCTTTGTCTTGGGTAAATGCGCCGACGCTCCCCACCACGACTCCTCGCAGATGGACCAGACGCCGTCGATGATCTGATCGACAAACCGACCTTTGTTTTCGTAAATCTCGGCCAGCAGCAGCGTAGCCAGCGCAGTCCGTTTCTGGTAGCCAATGCGGCTGAACTGTTCGCGGTCGCCGGTACGGACAATCAGCAGGGATTTGGTGGCGGGTATGGACGGCCACTGATAGTCGAGGTAGGTTTCGGCTTTTTTGAGGTACGACTGCATCATAGTCTGGTCGGCTTTGGCCCAGCCCGCCCGGTCGTTACGTTTCGGAAAAGGCGTAAACTGACTCTGCGAGATGAGTTTCTGGCCGAGTTGTTCTGCCGTGTATTTGCCGCTGAGCAGGTTGGCGTCCTGCGCCTGCGTAGTGAGGCTGAGCAGGGTGATGAGGAAAAGGAGGGCGTTTCTCATGGGGGAAAATGTGTTTCTTAACACAGAGCGAATGGAGGACTCATAGAGTAAACAGAGTGGGTTTATTGGTGTAATTCTCCGTTGGTGAGCACGCCAGCCGGGGCAGTATGCTTCGGAATAAAGAGAAGCAGGCAAAGATTTACTGTTTATAATTGGTATTAAATCTACATTAACTATTAATTTTTTTGTAAACGTTTACAAAGCAAGTAGTGCATCGAATTCAGAGGTTGCCCCCGGTCCCGGTCTGGCCTCAGACCGCGTTGATGAGCGGAGCTAAATCGGTAAATTTGTGGTGTATTACCCCTCATCACCGTGTCTTTATTCATTACGTCGTTAAACTCAGGCAGTAACGGCAACTGCTATTATGTGGGCAACCAAACCGAAGCCGTGCTGATTGACGCCGGGCTGTCGCGCCGCCAAACCGAAGCCCGGATGCACCGGCTGGGGCTGTCTATGGAACGGGTCAAAGCCATTTTCATCTCGCACGAACACAGCGACCACGTTACGGGCATCTTCGGCCTGGCCAAAAAGTACTTTCTGCCTGTGTTTATCACGCCCGAAACCCTACGCCAATCGCGCCTGACCGATGTAAACACGACCCGTCCGCTCTCTGCCGATGAGCCGGTCTGGGTGGGTGATCTATGCGTCCGGGCCTTTTTGAAAGAACACGATGCCGCTGATCCGCACAGTTTTACCGTTACATATGGCGAAACTACGGTGGGCATTTTTACAGACATTGGGCAACCCTGCAATCGGCTTATCGACCATTTTGGCCGCTGTCACGCGGCCTTTCTCGAAGCCAATTACGATGAAGACCTGCTGGAGCGGGGGCGGTATCCGGCTTTCCTGAAGCAGCGAATCCGGGGCGGGAGGGGGCATTTATCCAATCGACAGGCTCTGGAATTGTTTGTGCAGCACCGGCCCGCCTTTATGAGTCACGTTTTACTGGCGCACCTCTCGCACCAGAATAATTCCCCGCAAATTGCAAGCGATCTGTTCCAGCCCCACCTCGGCAATACGCAGCTCGTGATTGCCTCGCGCTACAGAGAAACGCCCGTCTTTGAGATTGGGCATGTAGAGACCGGTGCGCCGTAGAGACGCGACACCTCGCGTCTCTACGGTTGACAATTGATTAGAATCCCCACATGGTTTGCTTTACCTGGGTATATGACAACACGACGTTCTTTTCTCATCAAAACAGGGGTAGCAGCGGCTCTGGCAGGGTCGAAACCAGTAACTGCGCTTGCCAACGCGCCCAACCCTGCCCCCTCCGCAGCCGACGACCGCTTTAAGCTGGCAATTGCCGGGTATAGCTTCCTGAAGTTCAAACTGGCACCGGCTCTGGAGATGATGAAGCAACTCGATGTACACTACCTGTGCATCAAGGATTTTCATCTGCCGTTTACCGCCACCGCCGACGAGATTACCGCTTTCCATGAGCAGCTTAAGCAGGCTAACGTAACCGGCTACGGTGTGGGACCCATCTACATGAAAACCCACGAAGCCATTGACAGTGCCTTCGACTACGCGAAACGGGTGGGCGTTACTCTGATTGTGGGCATTCCCAACGTTGAGGACCTACCCTACATCGAGCAGAAAGTGAAGGCGTCCAACATTCGGTACGCCATTCACAATCACGGGCCGGACATTGACCTGTTTCCCAATGCCAAATCGGTATATGACGCCATCAAAAACCTGGATACCCGCATGGGATTGTGCTTCGACATGGGCCATGACCGGCGGTACGGCGACGATCCCGTAGCGGATCTCAAAAAATACAGGGACCGTATTTTCGACATTCACTTGAAGAATGTGACGGAAGCCGCCAAAGAGGGCAAGACCACGCAGCTAAGCCGCGGTATCATCAACATTCCGGCGTTCATTGCCATGCTCCGCACCATAAAATACGACGGACACTGCGCGCTGGAATACGAAAAAGACATGACTGACCCACTCGCGGGCATGGCCGAATCGGTAGGCTATTTCCGGGGTATATCCGATGCAACACGAGCTTAATTTTTTTAGACACGGAGGAAACAGAGGAATACACAAAGAGAACGCAGGAGAATTCAGTAAGGAAACTCTGTTTTCTCTGTGTTAAACTCTGTTCTTTTGCCACGCCGGCGTACCGGTTAAAAACCCCAAAATTCAGATGAATACACGCAGAGAATTTATCAAACATGCGGCCCTGGGCACCGCTGGGCTGACCATTGGCGGTCTGGCACCGGGCTTCTCGCCCAAAAGCTACGCCAAAATCATTGGAGCCAATGACCGGCTCAACGTGGCCGTTGCGGGCCTGGGCCGCCGTATGAGCGCGTACTACGAACCCGTTTCGCTCAAAAGCAGCAACGTTGAACTTGTTTATCTCTGCGACGTAATGAAGTCGCAGCGGGAGTCGGCTCCTAAAAAGTGGAGCAAGTTTATTGACTACCAGCCGAAGCTGGAAAATGATATCCGTGTGGTGCTGGCCGACAAGAGCGTTGACGCCCTCTTCAACGCCACGCCCGACCACTGGCACGCGCCCGGTGCCTGGATGGCCATGCAGGCGGGTAAGCACGTGTACGTTGAAAAGCCGTGCAGCCATAATCCCCGCGAAAGTGAGATTCTGGTGGCGTGTCAGAAGAAATACAACAAGGTGGTGCAGATGGGCAATCAGCAGCGGTCGGCCCCGGAAACCATCGACATCATCGGGCAGATACACAACGGCGTAATCGGAACACCGTACAAAGCCATCGCTTTTTACGCCAATAACCGGGGCGAAGTGCCACTCCAGAAGAAGACCCCCGCGCCCAGTGGTCTGGACTGGGAGTTGTTTCAGGGGCCAGCTCCCCGGCGCGACTATACGGACGATACCTGGAATTATAACTGGCATTGGTACGGCTGGGACTACGGCACCGCCGAAACGGGCAACAACGCAACCCACGAACTGGATGTGGCCCGCTGGGCGTTGCAGGGCGACTATCCCGAACACGTGCAGGTTGAAGCCGCCAAGCGGTATTTTGCCAATGACGGCTGGGAGATGTACGACACGATGGACGCGACGTTCCGGTTTCCGGGTAACAAAATTGTGGAATGGGTGGGCCAAAGCCGCGACGGGTACAAAACCTTTGGCAGCGACCGGGGAACGCTCATCTACGGTACCAACGGCTCGGTGTATGTGGACCGTGACGGTTACCGGCTCTACGACCGGGCCGGTAAACTCCTGAAAGAGCGGAAATCGGGCGGCAACGAAGCCGGTACGGCCCTCGGTGGCGGTGGCGATATGACCACCCTGCACGTAGTCAACTTCTTCGACGTGATTCGCGACCGGTCCAAACCGCAGTCGTCGCCTATTGATGAGGGCGCGAAGAGTGTGCTGCTTTGCCACCTGGCCAACATTGCCTACCGCGTGAATAAGCCACTGGACATCGACACCAAAAACGGCCATATCAAAGACAAAGAGGCCATGAAACTCTGGGGCCGCGAATACGCCAAAGGCTGGGAGCCACCGGTTATTTGAATGAATGAGTTATAAATGATGAATGGGCTGACGCAAGCATATATCGCGTCAGCCCATTCATCATTTATAATTGGTTAACGGGTAAATACAGCGTAAACGTGGCCCCCTCTCCCGGTATGCCGGTGGCGGTGATGGCTCCGCCGTGATTGATAGCTACTTTCTCGCAGATGGCCAGCCCTACGCCACTACCCGAAAACTCGCTCCGCCCGTGCAGCCGGTGAAACACCTGAAAAATCTGGTCGGCCTGCTGCTGATCGAACCCAATGCCATTATCGATCACCTCAACGTAGTAATAGGCTGCACTTGCCTGCGCCGGATGAACCGAGGGGGGTAGATCAGTTGCGTCGCGTGTGTCATGACACAGTTGTATAATCGGTTCTATACCGGGCCTCCGGAATTTGAGCGCGTTGCTCAGTAAATTCTGAAACAACTGTCTCAATTGGCTGGAGTCGCCCATGACGGTAGGCAGTGGGTTAATGGTCAGGGTGGCACCGGTTTCCTGTATCCGAAGTTCCAGATCGGTCAGCACTTCGGATACTATGTCATTAAGCGAAATGGGCTGGTACGTTGCCCGCTGCGCTGAAACGTGCGAAAGAGCCAGCAGATCGGTAATCAGTGTCGACATCCGGGTGGCTGCTAACTGCATACGCCGGATCAGATCGGCACCGTCGCCCAGATCGCTGCTGTACTGATCGGTAAGGATTTTGCCAAACGACTGAATTTTGCGCAGGGGTTCCTGCAAATCATGGGAGGCCACATAGGCAAACCGCTCCAGGTTTTCGTTGGAGCGTTCGAGTTCCTGCATCGACGTCTGTAGTTGCCGGGTGCGTTCATTGACCAGTTCGGAGAGTACCCGCTGACTCTGCCGCTGCTCGGTCACATCCTGTATGGTACCGCTGATTTTATAGGCATTACCCTGGGGGGTAAAGAATGTTTTTCCCTGCGCTCTTAACGTTCGCTCCTCACCCGCTTGGGTAGGGTCGGTGGTGTATTCCAGATCATAGACACCATTACTGCCCGGTGCCGTTGCGGCCAGAATAGACTCCCGCACGCGGGGGCGATCAGCTTCCTGGATAGATTGATACGCCCGCTCAACGGTGAT
This sequence comes from Spirosoma sp., assembly GCA_014377625.1. GTDB lineage: Bacteria > Bacteroidota > Bacteroidia > Cytophagales > Spirosomataceae > Spirosoma. Next base: position 7,741 of record JACMPG010000111.1, on the reverse strand, counting down.
TATTTCGTCAGGTCCGATGCCAAACCAGGCCCTCGCCCGTTGGCAGTAGTTCAGGATACGGGTGTTGAGGTCAATGCTCCAGGTGCCGAGGTTGGCCATGTCGATAGCCCCCTGTAAAGTTGCCTGAGCTTCGTTAAGTATCTGTCGCTGCTGGATGTGTTCAGTAATTTCTGTGCACGCAACTAATACACCGGTAATGGTGCCATCGGCGTCGCGAAAGGCTTCATAAACGAAATCCATGCTGGGGCGTTCCAGCCGCCCGTTGCGTTCCAGCGTAACGCTCAACTCTTTAGCCACGAAGCGTTCGCCGGTGGTGTACACGCCCACCAGCAGGTCTTCAAAGCCCTGATTGCTGGTTTCGGGCAGGGCCTCGAAAAGGGGTTTGTTTATTACCTGCTCATGGGTGCGACCCCAGAGTTTCAGTACCTGTTCATTGGCCAGGGTAATCACAAACTGGGGGCCGCTGAAGAGAGCCATGGCCACCGGTGCCTGCTCAACCATCATCCCGAATCGTTGCTGACCCGTTGCCGGCTCCGCCACGGTAATCGATTGCCCTGTGCCGCTGCTCCCGTGCAGATCGTTTGGGGAAAATTGTAGAAAATGACGATCCATATTGCACTGGTTACTGCGTAATTAGCAAGGTTAACTATTCTGATTCGTTAAGGATTAAAAAAAGATGAAAATCAAGGCCTAAAACCGGCCAATAACTGCTTTTCCAGGGCCTTGACGCATCATTTATTATGAATAGGTCATATATTTTAGGGGCGTACCCCATATCAAAGGGGGTTTAACACAATCAGATAAACCAAATCATGACTGAAATCAACTGGGGCATTATTGGCTGTGGCGACGTTACCGAAGTAAAAAGCGGCCCGGCTTTCAATAAAATTGACCATTCTACACTGGTAGCGGTTATGCGCCGGGATGCCGCTAAAGCCGCCGACTACGCCCGCCGTCATCACGTACCCGCCTGGTACAGCGACGCCGACGCGCTCATCAACGATCCGAATGTGAATGTCGTTTACGTAGCCACCCCGCCCAGTAGTCATGCCGACTATGCTATTCGGGCCATGCGGGCGGGTAAACCGGTTTATGTCGAGAAGCCGATGGCTCTGAATTTCGCGGAATGCAACGCCATAAACCGGGTCAGCTGCGAAACCGGCGTGCCGCTGTTTGTAGCGTATTACCGACGGGCGATGCCGTATTTTCTAAAGGTGAAAGAACTGGCTGAAAGCGGGGCAATCGGCCTAATCCGGGGGGTGTCGGTGCAGGTACACTGGTTACCGCCGTCGGCCTATGCCGATGCCCGTCAGCCGGGCTGGCGCGTATCGCCGGAGGTATCGGGGGGTGGGTATTTTCATGACCTCGCAGCGCATCAGTTCGACTTTCTGGAATACGCCCTCGGCCCCATTGACGCGGCCACCGGCATGACCCGTAATCAAAGCGGACTATATACCGCCGACGATATGGTGGTAGCTAATTTCTCGTTTGCATCGGGCGCGTTGGGAACGGGAAGCTGGTGCTTTACGGTAAACCCGGCGCAACGTAGCGAGCAGACGCAGTTGATCGGCTCGGCGGGTACCCTTACATTCTCGTTCTTCGGCGGCAACATCATCCGGCTCGAAACGGCTGCCGGTACTGAAGTCATCACCGTTCCGCACCCCGAACACGTACAGCAGCCGCTCATTGCTCAAATCGTGGCTGAACTGCGGGGTGAAGGATACAGCGCCAGTACGGGCGAAACCGGCGCGCGGGCCAGCCAGATTATGGACTGGATAACGGGCTAATTTGCCATCAACTCAGCCAGACTGTCCTCGCGGTGGTGCAGAAACAGCGGTTCATGAAACTGCTCAAGCCGATAAAGAAACCGCGCCAGTTGCTCCTGCTCCGTTTCTGATAGAGGAGCGGTCAGCAGTAAAGCCGCTTGATTGACACCTGGCTGTACGGATTGCAAAACAGCCATACCCGCGTTGGTGAGGGTGATGCAGCGGCTGCGCCGGTCGTCGGGATTATCCGTTTGTTCAATAAAACCATGGTCAATTAGCCGCTTGATAACCAGCATTCCCGACGTTTTCTCGTTCACTGTCGTCTCCACCATATGCGTTTTGGTCATACTGCCATGCTCGGCCAGATACACCAGTGCAATAAAGTCGTCGTAGTTTAGCAGCGGGCTGTTTTCGCAGGCTTTCTTCATGTACAGCTTAAAATACCGGTACGTTTTGGTCATATACTGTACAATAAAGGTGGGCAGTTCCGGTACATCGTCGGTGTATCGCTTCGGCAGCGCGAGCGGTTCCGCAGGAGCAGTATGGGTTTCAGCAGACTGGCCGGTTGACCAGGTCAGAAAATTGATAACGGTCTGATCGGCTTCGTCCGGGTACTGCTGCTCGAAAGCGTCGCCGAGGTCGATAAGTTGCCGAAGTAAGTTCGTGTTCATAAAAAGATAATCAAAGGGTTGGTATTAGTATCAGTTATTTGTCTATAAATGGACAAGTTTTTCTGTTAAACTTCTTTATTTCAGGAATTTCCTGAAAAATTCAGAAAATTTTCATCAGAAAAAGAACATTTATAATCTATATACGGTTCATTAATGGACTTTACAAGCCATAACTGAACTATGTATCGACCGTTTACCCGTGCCAAAACGCCAGGTTTGAAAGCCAGTTTATTGTCTCGCTGGCCATTGCATCAGTAGCGGGGCTGAGTCTGGCCGGACTCAAAGGCAAAGACATTGCCCAGGCATCGGGACTGACCAACATGCTGCAACTGCTGGGTGGGGCGGTGGGTATCGCCGTCGTGAACACGTTTGTGGCCCGCCGAATCAGTTTGCACCGCATGGATTTACTGCCGAATATCTCGCTGGCCAACCCAGCCGCCACCAACCGGTTCTACGGCCTGACCCAGCAGTTTCAGGCCGCTGGTCACTCGCTCGGCGAAGCCCGGCGCATGGCTATGGCAGTGCTGGAAGGAACCGTTACGGTACAGGCGGCCGTCATCAGCTACGCCGAAGGGTTCATGCTCATTGGGGTGCTTTGCGCGGTGGTGCTGCCACTCGTATTTTTCGCTAAAATCAAGAAAGGTGAGGCTGTTGTAGCCGCAGCGCACTGACAAAAACAAAACACGATCATGGCAAAAACAACGACCCTCGACTTCCTGACCCAACTCCGGGCCAACAACAGTAAAGACTGGTTCGACCAGCACCGCAAACAATACGACACGGCCAAAGCCGACGTAATTACGCTCCTGACCGACGTACTGGCCGGGCTGGAACGCATGGACCCGGCCATTGCTGCCTCACAGTTGGTTCCTAAATCCTGCCTGTTTCGCATCAATCGTGATGTGCGGTTTTCGGCAGACAAATCGCCCTACAAATCAAATTTCGGCGGGTGGTTCAATCCGGGCGGTAAAAAGTCTGCCTCGGCGGGGTATTACGTTAATATCGAACCGGGCAACTCCTTCGTGGCGGGCGGTATGTACATGCCCGAACCCGCCACGCTGACCACCATCCGGCAGGAAATCGACTATAACTTTGCCGGTTTTGAGGAAATGCTGAATGCCCCTGCCTTCAAAAAATACTACGATGGTTTGTCAATGGACGGCTCGCTGGTGCGTCCGCCAAAGGGGTACGAGGCCGACAACCCGGCCATCGACTACCTGAAACTGAAAAGTTTTACAGCGTCGCACAAACTGACCGATAAAGCCGTGACATCCAGCAACCTGAGCGAAACCATTCTCGACGCCTGCGCCGGATTGCAGCCATTGGTAGCGTTTCTGAACCGGGCGCTGGTAACGGAGTAGCCACCAAAGCGATTAACTCAAACAGTTTCCAAGACGACCAAAGGCCGTGGCCCGTTTTGTGACCCGACCTTTATCTCTTTCTGCCCCATGACCACCACAGACCTTCAAACCGCCATATCTTACCTCAGCCGGCGAGACCCTGTGCTGAAGCCACTCATTGACACCGTTGCGCCGTTGACTTTCGACTCGTCGGGCGATGTGTATTACGATTTGGTCAGTTGCGTGGCCGACCAGCAGATTCATTACCGGCTCCGTACCCGGCAGGCGTTCGACCGGCTGTTAACGCTCTTTCCCGGTGGTTATCCGCACCCGACCCAACTCCGGCAACTGCCCGAAGACGAGGTGCTGGGCATTAAGATTTCGGCCCGTAAGTGTGAGACCATTCGGAGTTTGGCAACGCAGTGGCTCGATGCCACCTGGGCCGATACCGACTGGTGGAGCCTGCCCGACGCCGAAATCCGGGAACGACTGGGTACGCTCCCCGGCATCGGCCCCTGGACCATCGACATGATCTTGCTATTTACGCTGCAACGCCCTGATGTATTTTCGGTGGGTGATTTCCAGCTTAAAAAAACGGTGATTTCGCTCTATAACCTACCCGACGATAAAACCCTGCCCGCCCGCCTGAATACCATCGCTAAGAGATGGTCGCCGTATAGTTCGCTGGCTTGTCGCTACATCTGGGCCTACGCCCGGCAACCCAAACAGAAGCCCACGGCTTCCCAAAACCCATGAAAAAATCAGGTACTGCCGATTTGCCACTGTACAGTGGCCCTATTCCAGGCTGGCTTTTCGACCGTATGACTACATTGGGTGGGGCCATTGTCGAAGCGATTCTGGTCGATAAGGGCCACGACGAATTTCTCCGGCGTTTGTCGGACCCGTTCTGGTTTCAGAGTTTCGGGGCGGTGCTGGGTATGGACTGGAACTCGTCGGGTGTGACCACTGCCGTGATGGGGGCGCTGAAACGCTCGCTCAACCCGCGCTCCAACGATCTCGGCCTGTACATCTGCGGGGGCAAGGGCAAACACTCACTGCAGACCCCCGCCGAACTGATGGCGGTAGGCGACAAGACGGGGCTGGACGGTAATCACCTGGCGTATTGCAGCCGGTTGAGTGCCAAGGTCGATAACACCGCCGTACAGGATGGCTACCAGTTGTACCTGCACAGTTTCGTGGTTAGTGCATCGGGAAACTGGAGTGTGGTGCAGCAGGGCATGAACACCGGGGGCGAGTCGGCGCAGGCCCGGCGGTATCACTGGCATTCCGGGCAGTTGCAGTCGTTCATAGACGAACCCCACGCGGCCGTTTGCGGCACGTCGCAGGGCGAAATTATGAATCTGGTAGCCAGAGAAGCCAAACCGGCGCAGGAGGCCATGCTACAAATCGTTGGCGAAAACCCCGATACGATGCTGGCCGAAATTAAGAAACTCGTCATGCCGATGCGCAAAGACGTAACGGCCAAAGACATTGATTTGAAGCGACTGGGGTCTATTTTGTGGCTGGCGCAGGAACAGGAAACAACGCAATTTGAAGACTTGCTGCTTCTGAAAGGCCTGGGGCCGCGTACGATACAGTCGCTGGCGTTGGTGAGTGAAGTGATTCACGGAACGCCCGCCCGGTTTTCTGACCCGGCCCGGTTTTCGTTCGCGCACGGGGGCAAGGGCAGTCGCCCGTTTGCGGTGCCGACAACCGTTTATGACGAAACCATCGAGACGCTCAAAAAAAGCGTTGAGCAGGCCAAACTCGGTGAAACTGACCGGCAAAAGGCGTTGCAGAAACTAACTAAAATGGCCCAGGATGCTGAAACGGATTTTGTACCCAATGCCGATAGCGAAGCCAGCTTCAATACACTCGTTCAACACGAGCGGGACAACTCGTGGCGATATGGTGGCCGTAGCATTCACGGGTCGGAACAGTCGCCAAAAAACTTTGAATAACAGACAGTTAGGGAGAAGTTATTCGGTAGATGATGCTATTATTATGTAAGCCTGTCGTTTTGTAACACAAAAGACGACAACAATAGGCTTTACATATATGTTACGGAGAATTATGACTAAGATAGTCTGACTGACGGGGGTATCATAGCAGATAACCATGCCGAGCTTCGTAACCATACATTGCTCAGAACCTCACCATCTTAACCTGCTCCATTGTGGCGAAAACACTACTTGTAAACTTCTTACTACTTGCTTTAGGCGGCTCCCGGCTTTGGGCGCAGACCCGCACCATAACCGGCACCGTAACTGCTTATGAAGAAACTGGCGGTTTTGCGGGAGTTGCGGTGCTTGTTAAGGGTACTACTACCGGCACTGTAACCGACGTGAACGGAAAATACAGTCTGAGCGTCCCCGAATCGGGAACAGCACTGGTGTTTTCAGCGGTAGGAATGGAAACTGTCGAGGAACCCATTGGCGGACGAACGACGGTTGACGTTAAGCTCAAATCTGACACCCGGCAGCTCACCGAAATCGTCATCACTGCACTTGGCACGAAGACCGAACGCGACCGCTTTGCTTCGTCTATCTCTACACTCGACGGTAAAAATATCGCCAAAACCGGCGAAACGAGTCTGCTCACGGGTTTGAGCGGTAAAGCATCCGGCGTACTCATTACCCGCAACGGGGGCGACCCCGGCGCGGGGGCCTACATTCAGATTCGGGGGCAGAATACCATCAATGGCAATGCCCAGCCGTTGTTCATTGTGGATGGGATGCCGGTCAGTAATGCCAGCGATAACATCGGTACGGCTGCCGGGAATGGTATTGTGCAGCAGTCGCGCATCAACGACATCAACCCCGAAGACATTGAGCGGATGGAAGTCCTGAAAGGTGCGTCGGCAGCGGCATTGTGGGGTACGCGGGCCGCCAACGGCGTGATTGTGATCACGACCAAAAAAGGCCGTAACACCGACGGAAAGGTCAATATCAGCTTTAAATCGGCAGTGTCGTTCGACCGGGTAAATAAGATGCCGCCCTTGCAGCGCAGCTACGGACAAGGGTCGGGTGGGCTGTACAATCAGGGGCAGCGCAATAGTTTCGGTGACCGTATTGCCGACCGGACGGGTGGCTCCGATACATTTGTCACCAACCCCACTGCGCCGGGCTATCAGGGCTTTGTAACCTTTCCCGACGGTACGCAGCGGTACGCCATCACGCCCGGTACTGCCGCCAATCCGCACGGTGGCAAGAACAGCCGCGAAACCTTCGACCATACCAGCGACGTATTTCAGACGGGACATTTCACCGATAATAACCTCAGCATCAGTGGCGGCAACGACCGCACGACGTTTTTGCTCAGTTATTCGAACCTGAATCAGGAAGGCATAGTGAAAGCATTCAGCAGTTACCGGCGCAATACCGCCCGCATCAACGTAGCGAGTCAGTTTACCGACTGGCTGCGGGTATCGGCCAACGTGGGCTATACAAACATGTTTTCGTCGCGGATTCAGCAGGGCGATAACGTGGACGGGATTATGCTCAGCGGTCTGCGTACCCCGCCCGACTTCGATAACAGCTATTACGTGGGTACGTACACTAATCCTGCCGGGCAGGTGTTTCCGAACGCGCACGTGTCGTACCGGAACCCACTGGGCCGCGACCTAAGTACTATTTACTCCAACCCCGTCTGGAACATCAATAATAACCGCAACACCACCGATGTGGACCGGATCATCGGGACGCTCGAGCTTGACATCACGCCCACACCGTGGCTGAGCGTTACGGGCCGCACCGGCATTGATAACTACACCGATAACCGCCTAGTGTTGCTTAAAGGTTAAGTAGTCGGGTATAGTTTGTGCAGTTTTATCCGGGCATCTTTGGTGGTAAACTGCCAGTTTGCCTTCGCCTGCTTGCTATTCCGTTTCGCCTGCCAAGCGTCAATTTCTGCCGCCAGCAATTCTTTCGTCGCAATGTGTCGGTTCAAGCAGTCACGTTGTAAG
>JACMPG010000110.1 GCA_014377625.1 Spirosoma sp. | reverse complement strand
CTGCCCCTGCGGGCGCAGTCGGCGGTGGGTCATGCCAATAAGGGAGCCGCGCAAACGTTACTGGCCAAGACGTATCTGTACCGTAAAAACTGGCAGCAGGTGCAGACCCTGACGCAGGCGGTCATCAGCTCGGGTCAGTATATGCTCATTCCCGATTATTCGCTGCTGTGGCGGTTTGCGGGCAACAACAATGCCGAGAGCATCTTTGAAACACAGAGCGGCACCTTCAACAACGGCGACCTGGCCGTGCAGGGCTACTGCACCTGGCAGGGGCCGCGCGTGGGTGGCAAAGGCGGCTGGACTGACCTCGGGTTTGGTTTCGCCACGCCCTCGCCAAGTTTGGTGAACGCCTACGAACCCGGCGACAAACGGCGGGCATCAACCATCATTACTGTTGACACCAGCCCGCAACACGTGGGTACGGTGCTGTTCGACGGGTTTCGGATTCCGAGTGCCGACTCGGTGCAGAGCCGGTATTATAATTACAAGGCGTATTCGAGCGAAAACAAAAATGTTGAGCCGTACCTCGGCAACCGCGATCAGAAGCAGAAAAACCTGCGCCTGCTGCGCTACGCCGACGTCTTGCTGATGAATGCCGAAGCCGCCAACGAACTGGGGCAGTCGGGCTCGGCCATTTTATACGTGAATCAGATTCGGAGCCGGGCCGGGTTGGCACCAACCAAAGCTGCCGGTGGCAATGACCTGCGGCTGGCTATCTGGCAGGAACGCCACGTTGAACTGGCGATGGAACACGACCGCTTTTTCGACATTGTACGGCAGGGCCGGGCGGCTCAGATTATGCAGGCTGCGGGCAAGAATTTCATGGCGGGCAAAAACGAATTGCTGCCCGTGCCGGGTCTGCAAATTCAGTTGAGCGGGGGCCTCTTAGACCAGAACAACGGGTATTGACCAACGGATAATTCAGACGCCTATCGACCAGAACTACCAGTACAAGCTTCAATTAATTACCAATTTTAAACAAAATCCAAGATGAAAATCAGACAGAATAATGCGTGGCTTATTGCCCTCCTGCTGGCGGGCGCAACAGTCGTTACTTCGTGCAAAAGCAGCGACACGCCATCACTACCAGCCATCGGTGGTTACAACAGTTCGAATGATGTAGCGGCTACCAACCTGTTGGCTCATTGGTCTTTCGAGGGAACTGCAAACGAAGACATTTCCAAAGCGGCCCCTGTAAAAGCGCAGAACAATACGTTTGGCACGGGTGGCCCGAAAGGACAGTCGTTGAGCCTGGCCAATGGATTCGTGGCGTACCCAACTATCCCGGCGTTGAGTACTGCTAATGCTATTGCCAACGTAACGGTAAGTGCCTGGGTGAACGTAGCGAACAATGGCAAAACAGGCTCATCTGTCTTTGCCCTGACGCAGGCACAGGCCGTTCAGCCCGACTGGAATCAGGGACCCATCAATATGTATGCTGAAACGGGTGCGCCAGTTATAAAGGGGGATACACTGGTTTTACATGCTGCTTTTCACACATACACCGGAGGGAATTATAATCTGGGTGGGGATAACATCAATGATTATGGAAATCGTGGGGTTGACTTTCAAACCGTGAAGGGTGCCGGAAAGTGGATACACTACGTTATGGTGTACGATGGTGCAAATTCAAATATTGATCTGTATGCCAACAATGTATTGGTATCGAACAAAAATTTTAGAAATCGTACCACAGGTACCCCGCCTGTTGGCATCGGACCCATCACCATGAATACGCCTACGCAGGTGCTGATTGGTGGCTGGCCCAACGCTGATACTGGCTACACTAAAGCTGCTGTGCAGACCTTTCAGGGTCTCTTTACAGGTGGTATTGACGAAGTACGTGTGTATAGCAAGGTGCTGACGGCGGCCGAAATTGGTGCACTCTACCAACTGGAAGGACAGAATAGGTAAACCACGAAAACGGGGCGGTTTCTCTGAGGGGAAGCCGCCCCGTTTTTTTGTAGATAGGTCATAGAAAATAGGCTGATTTTTTCTGTCATGCTGACGAAGAAGCATCTCAATCAAGAAGAATATTTTCCAGCTACATTGATATGCTTCCTTCGTCAGCATGACAGAAAAAAAGCCTGAGTCTTTTCATTGAAAAGGCCTGAATCAAAAACCTGATGAAATTACTCAACGCCATCACATTCTTAGTCCCGCTCGCCGGGCTGTCCTGCAAAAACAGTCAGCCTGCCGAGCCGCCGGAGTCTTTTTACTATCGGTCGGTGCAAATCAACGGGCGACCATCGCCTACGCTGACTGCGCGGGACGTAGCGGCCAAACCCGTGGTGACTATTACGTTCTCGGCGGCACCCGACCAGAAATCCGCAGCGAACGCCATCCAGCTCACGCAGAAATCGACCTCGCAAACGCTGCCCCTGACCATTACCTTTGGCAATGATACCACCGCTACCGTAACACCCCAAAACGCGCTCCCTGCGCTCACGGCCTACACGCTTACCGTATTGCCAACGCTCAATTCGCAGCGAGGTACGGCTCTCAACACCACCATTACGGTTAACCTGACCACCGCTTTAGACAGCACCGACAAATTCCCGCGCATCAGCGACGACGCCCTGCTCGATTTGGTGCAGAAACAAACGTTCAAATACTTTTATGATTTTGGCCACCCCGTGTCGGGTATGGCCCGCGAACGTAGCTCGTCGGGCGATGTAGTGACGACGGGTGGCACCGGCTTCGGCGTCATGGCTACGGTTGTGGCCGTTGACCGGAAGTTTATCAGTCGGCAGGGTGGGCTGGCCCGCGTATCGAAGATTGCCAGTTTTCTGACGACCAACGCCACACGCTACCACGGCGCGTTTCCGCACTGGCTCAACGGCGCGACGGGGGTAACCATCCCGTTTAGCCCCAAAGACGACGGGGGCGATTTAGTGGAGACTTCGCTGCTGATGCAGGGATTACTCACCGCCCGGCAGTATTTCGACAGCCCTACGGACGCCAGTGAGATTGCCCTCCGCAAAACCATTAACGACCTCTGGAACGGCGTAGAATGGAACTGGTTCACCAAAAACAGTACCGAAACCAATCTGTACTGGCACTGGTCGCCCAACTTTGCCTGGGCCATTAACCTGCCCATCCGGGGCTGGAACGAAGCTCTGATTACCTACGTCCTTGGTGCGTCGTCCACTACGTTTCCCATCCCGAAATCCATTTATGACGTTAGCTGGGCGCAGAATGGCGGCATGAAAAACGGCAGCAGTTACTACGGAATCAAACTCCCACTTGGACCAGCTTACGGCGGGCCGCTGTTTTTCTCGCACTACTCGTTCCTCGGCATTAACCCGCGCAACCTGACCGACGCCTACGCCGATTACGGCCAGCAGAACATGGCCCACACGCTCATCAACTACACCTACTGCCAAACCAACCCGAAGCAGTTTAGCGGCTACGGCCCTGGCGTGTGGGGGCTGACGGCCAGCGATGAACAGAACGGCTACTCGGCCCACAGTCCCACCAACGACAACGGCACCATTTCGCCCACGGCGGCTTTGTCGGCCATGCCCTACGCACCTACCGAGTCGATGCAGGCTCTGCGGTTTTTTTATTATAAACTGGGCGACAAACTCTGGAAGCCGTATGGGTTTGTGGATGCGTTTAACCTGAGTAATTTGTGGTTCTCCGATCAGTTCCTGGCCATTGACCAGGGGCCGATTATTGTGATGATTGAAAACCAGCGGTCGGGCCTGCCATGGCGGTTGTTTATGAGCTGCCCTGAAGTGAAGGCAGGTATGAAGAAGTTAGGCTTCCAAAGCCCAAATCTGTGAATCAACGTATTTTAACCCAGAGGTCACGGAGCCTTCACTGAGCAAACAGGAGCTGCTTTTATTTCGCTGTTTTTCAGGACTTTCTCTGGCATAGTTAATCTGTGGGGCCGAACAAAACGGTTGAAAAGTGCATTTTGTCAGGGAGCAGACCTGTTCTGGATTAGTTTGCTGCAACGAATGCCGTTCCTTTGTCGTACCCATTGTCAGAAAGACTACTACGTTGATACCTTATTACCCGCACAGAGGCTTAGTATGGCTGACTGGCCTGCTTTGGCTAAGCAGTTTCGGTGTGCGGGCGCAGGTTAACAGCCTGCTGGTCACTGCCGACGTTATCCGGCCTGCTGTTCCCCAAAAAGACCTGGTCGATTTGCTGCACAACTGGTTTCCCCGGATGAAAACACACGACTCAACGACGTTGCAGGACGGGGGTAAATTTGTTTGGGTAATTCCGCAGATTGGCTACACCCTCCAAACCCGGCTGCTGGCGCAGGTGCTGGTCAACGCGGCTTTTCGCCGACCCAACGCCAACCTGTCGGTAATGACTGGTACGATGGCTTACACTCAGAACGGACAGGCTATTTTTACCGCAACCTCGTCGGTCTGGAGCCACGACAATCGATTTCTTTTTACCAACGACTGGCGGCTGATGCGCTATCCGCAGGCTACCTACGGTTTGGGTATGTATACATCCACCGAACGGCGGGTGGTGGATATGGATTATTCGTATCTGCGGGCTTATCAGAGCGTACTAACCAGGGTGGCTCCAAACCTATACGCGGGCGCTGGCTACGCGCTCGACCTTCGCTGGGACATCCGAAGTTATAACAGCCGCCACGAGCTTACCCGTATTTCGGGCTATCAGTACGGCGTTACGGGGCAGTCGGTGTCGAGCGGGCCGATGCTGGCCATGACTTACGACAACCGGGCCAACGCCATTAACCCCCAGCGCGGTACCTATGCGAATGCCGTACTGCGCACTAATCTGCAATTTCTCGGCAGCGATGACAACTACCAGTCACTGCTGATCGACGTGCGCAAGTACCTGCACCTGAATTCGACTACCGACAATATCCTGGCTCTGTGGTCGTACAACAACCTGACGCTGGGTGGCAACCCGCCGTTTCTGGATTTGCCCAGTACCGGCTGGGATATCAACGGAAACGTGGGGCGTGGGCATATTCAGGGCCGTTTTCGGGGTAAGCAGTTTTTATACGCCGAAGCAGCCTATCGGTTCCACATCACAGCCAATCGGTTACTGGGCGGAGTAGTATTTGCTAACGTGCAGAGTGTCAACGAACTGAAGAGCAACCGGTTTGAACGAATAGCTCCCGCCGTTGGGACCGGACTGCGCGTGAAAATGAACAAGTTCTCCCGCACTAACCTCTGCATTGACTACGGTTTAGGTCTCGACGGAACGGGCGGTCTCTTTTTCAATCTCGGCGAAGTATTCTGAAGCATTTTGTCAGAACTGATACAGCGTTTCCCGGTCTATGGTGGGGGGGAGGGAACCCAGCCGCGTAAGTTTCATTTTGGCTAAAGCCGCGCCCGCGTAGGCACAGTTGGCGGGTGCGTAGCCATCCAGGTAGGCCGTCAGAAAACCCGCCCAATACGCATCACCCGCGCCGGTAGCATCAACAACGTCAACCTTTCTACCCGGAATTCGAGCCTGTTTTTCGCCGTTCTCGTACGATACCAGACTGCCTTCGCTACCCAGCGTCAGGCAGATGAGTGACGCGCCCAGCCCGTGAAAATCAGCCAGTACGTCATCGGGATTTTTCGGTTCGGCGTAAAGCCGCTCCACATCGTCGAAACTCAGTTTAACCAATGCCCCACCGGCAATGTAATCGGTCAGGACGCGCCAGGCTTGCTCGCGGTCGGGCCAGATGGTGGGGGCGTAATTCGCGTCGATACTAATCTGGCAACCGGCGACTTTGGCGCGTCGGGCCGCATCGACAATGGTGTTCTGAGCCGGTTGTTTACTCAGGGCGAAGCAAGTGGTATGGAAGATATCGGCTTGTGAGAGTAGCGAGTCGGGTAGCTGGTTGGGGTGCAGACAACGGTCGGCCATGCGGTAGGCCACAAAATCGGGCGTTCCTGCCGTGCGCGACACCATTACCAAACTCGTTGGTTCGTGGGGATCGAGAGCAATGTGCGTTGTATCTATCCCCGTTTCTTCGATCTGCCGAACGAGATATTTGCCGATGTTATCGTCGCCAACGCAAGCTGCCAAAGCCACTTTGTTGCCTAACCGGGCCATATTAGCGGCCATATTGGCCGGGCTGCCCCCCTGATACCGCCGAAAATCCTGCGCATCAAGTAAACTGATGGAGACGTGATGGCCAATAAAATCGGCTAATAATTCGCCAACTGACAGCAGGGCGTAGGGGCGGGGTGGGGTTGTCATAAAAAAGTTGCGGTCAGAATAGGTCTGACCGCAATGGCAAAAGTATAAAATGGTTTGTCAAATTAATGCCCACCCGCGCCCATAGGTATGGCTACCTCGCCGGTGGTAGGTGGTGTTTTGACCAAGAAGCAGGATGCTGCGGCCAGAAACAGGCAAACGCCACACAGCACCAGTGCATTGCGCGGGTCGCCACCCAGTACGGTGTTGTACAGCAGCGGTACGGTAATCATGCTGATAATCTGTGGCACTACAATGAAGCCGTTGAATATGCCCATGTAAACACCCATCCGGTGGGCCGGTACCGAGTCGGCCAGCATGACATACGGCATCGATAGGATAGACCCCCAGCCGAAACCAACCAGCAGCATTCCGAAGGCGAAGATGTTTTTATCGTCCGAGAACAGCATGGATATGAAGCCCAGGCCGGCCACGCTCAGGAAAGTAGCATGAACGGCCTGCTTGCTAAATCGTTTGGCCAGAGCCGGAATCATGAACGAAACCAGAATGCAGCCCACATTAAAAAATGCAAAGCACAAGCCGCCCCATTTACTGCCCTCGTCAAAACCGGGCGAGCCGGGGTTGGGCGCGTTGAAGGCATGGCGCGAAATAGCCAGCGACAGATACTGCCACATGAGCGGCAGGCCGTACCACGTAAAAAACTTGACCCACCAAAGCTGTTTCATGGTGGTGGGCATCTCCAGCAGGGCATTTTTGATCTCGGCGATGGAGTGCGCGAAGCCATTGGTTTCGCGCTTTTGCCGTTCAAACTCGGCCAGATCGGCGGGGGGGTACTCTTTAGTACTATAAATCGTCCAGAGTACGGCGGCCACAATAGAAAACGCGCCAATGTAGAACAGATAATGCACGTACTGAGGAATGGCGTTACCCCCCTCGGCCACTGAAACAGTCATGGCAATACCCAGAATGGGCAACAAGTACGGCATCAGGCTGGCCAGAATCTGCCCAAAACCCACGAAGAAACTCTGTACAGAAAAACCGAGTGTGCGCTGACCCTCGTTGAGTTTGTCGCCGATGAATGCCCGAAATGGCTCCATCGTTACGTTCAGGCCCGCGTCCATCATCCACATCAGCCCGGCAGCCATCCAGAGTGCGCTGGAGTTGGGCATGAGTACCAGCGCAATGCTGGAAATGATGGCTCCAATCAGAAAGAACGGTTTGCGCCGACCCCAGCGTGGCGACCATGTTCGGTCGCTAATGGCGCCAATGAGTGGCTGAATGAGCAGACCCGTTACCGGTCCGGCCAGCCATAGAATGGGAATCTTGCTCTCATCGGCACCGAGGTAGCGGAACACCGGACTCATAATGAACTGCTGAAGACCAAAGTTGTACTGGATACCAAAAAACCCAAAACTCATGTTCCAGATTTGCCAGAAAGTCAGGTTGGGTTTGATCGTGACGGCAGGCTGTTTGACTTGTTCGGTTTGCATATGAAAGTGAGCGTTAACAAGGGTCGTTGTAACTTTAACGAACAGACAACAATATTACACGCTGGTTTGCAGGATAGACAGATAATTTTGGCTTATTTTTTTGGGATGGCGTATTTTTACCGCATGATTTCGAAAACGCGCGTATGGACTATTCTGCTCTTGCTGGCGCTTACGGTACTTATTCAGCCTGCGTTTGCCTACCATACCGTTGATTCTACCCAGTCGGTCCTGATTGGGTCCGTGACCCTGACCGGCAATGATCGCACCCGCGACCGCATCGTGCTGCGCGAGATGACGCTACATCCCGGCGACACCGTCCGGCTGGCCGATTTGCCCGGTCGGCTGGCCTGGGACCGGCGGAACATCAGCAACACGAATCTGTTTATTACTGTCGGAATCGAAACCAGCCTGACCATACCCAACGATAGCCGCCAACTCTTGCGCTACGATCTGACGGTGGTAATGAAAGAACGGTGGTACCTGATTGCTTACCCCGTTTTTGATCTGGCCGACCGAAATCTGAACGAATGGTGGTACGACCGCGGGCGCGATCTCCGGCGCGTCATCTACGGCGGGCGGCTCAGCTACCGCAACATTACGGGCAACAATGACAAACTCCAGTTAGCCATTGAACGCGGGTTTCTGTCGCGCACCGTAGTTTCCTACGCTATACCGTACGTTGACCGGGCGCAGCGTATTGGTCTGCGGGCCGATTTTGGCTACCAGACCAATAAAGAAATTCCGTACCGTACCCAGTTTGATAAGTGGGTCTATGCCAAATCAGAAAATGTGTTGCGCCAGCGGGTCTATGCGTCACTGACGGCCACTTACCGGCGCGGCCTGTACCACTATCATAGCGTTGATGCCCGCTATAACCACAATACGATCAGCGATACCATTGCTGAGCTGAACCCTGACTATTTTCTGAATGGCCAGACCCAGCAGCACTACATGAGTATGAGCTACAGCTACCGCTATGACCGGCGCGATAATGCGCCCTACCCGTTGCGTGGTACGGTGGTGACAGGTAATCTGGGCGTGAGCGGTATGCTGCCGAACGATGATTTACGGTTTGTCGAAATGAGTGGGTCAGTTACGCGCTTCCGGCCATTGGGGGGGCGGTTCTATGCAGCTGCCAATTTATACGGGCGTGTTACGTTTCCCGATCGCCAACCGTATTTTGTGTTGCGTGGCCTGGGCCGGGGTACTGACATTGTGCGCGGCTATGAACTCTTCGTCATTGACGGGCAGCGAACTGGCATCTGGCGCAACAGCCTGCGCTACCAGCTTTTCGACACCGTGAAGCAATGGAACTGGATACCTGTGCGTCAGTTTAGTACCGTTCCTATTTCGGCTTATCTCACCGCCTTTGCTGACGCGGGCTATGTGAGTAGCAACGTGGCCGCTCAATATCAGAGTAATCTGGCCAATAAAGCCTTATTCGGCACGGGGCTGAGTCTCGACCTTGTGACCTATTACAATATGGTGTTCCGGCTTAGCGGCACCATCAACGCACAGGGTAAAACCGGCTTTTTTTTCAATTTAGCGCAGGAATTATAGGCTGATAAGCAAGTCTGTCCCACTCATCATTTTCGGGGGCCAATCTGATATTCCGGCGTCCGATTATCCGATTTTATGTGCCCGATCCTGGCTATGTGCGACCTTTGACGAGTCAAATCGACCAACTGGTCACTCCTCCAATGTAGGCGTTTCTCGTCTCTTAACCCGCTTGTAAATCCGCCCTAATGTTCAGGTGGTTGACCGGCTTCCATTTCGCATTACCACTTATCATTCATTTTTTCTTAACCATCAAATCATTTTATGCTATGGAAATTTTCTCCGTTTTAACGGGTTGGGGCTGGCTTGTGCTGCTCGTTCTGGCCGTAGTGCTGTACAAACTGGTCTTGCGCTTTTTGTTCGGGATGGTCATCGTACCCGAAAACCGCATTGGT
>JACMPG010000109.1 GCA_014377625.1 Spirosoma sp. | reverse complement strand
CCCTACATCACCAACCGCTGCGTCATGCAGCGCTTCGACGAGCAGTTTGGCTGGGCCAACTGGCAAAACGAAATCAAGGAAATTGACGGTGGGTTTCTGTGTACCATCACGGTGTCGATGGCCGGTGGTACGGTTGTCAAAAAGACCGACGGAGCCAGCCGAACCGACATCGAACCCGTAAAGGGCGGCATCAGCGACGCGATGAAACGCTGTGCTGTACAATTTGGCCTGGGCCGCTCGCTCTACGATTTTCCGAGGGTATTCGTAGAAACCACGGACAAGTACATTCCCAACTGGGCTACGCCGTTGCTCGACAAGATGGTAGAGAAAATCAACGCGGGTGGCACCGTTCGCGACGTGGTGGTACTTAAAGCCGAACACGCCCGCCCGGCTGCTAAGCCCGTATAGCAATAACTGGCTGGCAATTTCCCATTCATACAAATAAGAAATTGCCAGCCAATACGTCCTTGTTATGTGGTTTTGGCGGGGGGAGCGTAAGGCCATGTTGCCATATACTATTCGCTCCGTAAGCTCCTCACCGGATTCATCAGCGCGGCTTGCATGACCTGTATACTAACTACGCCGGTTGTCAGTATCACTATGCCAAGCCCCACCAGCACAAACGGTGACCAGGTCAGGGAGATGTGGTACGCGTATCCTGCCAGCCAGTTAGTCATAAACCAATACGCTGCGGGCCAGGCAATGGCGTTGGCAATCAGTAGAATCAGGGCGTATTCTCGCAGAAACAACCCCACAATACCCGGCACCGAAGCCCCCAGCACTTTCCGAATACCGACCTCCTTTGTGCGCCGGGCCACGCTCAGCGTCACCATTCCGAAAATGCCGAGGAGAACAATAAGTAGAGCCAGAACGGTGGCTAATCGCGCGGCTTTCTGTAGTTGAATTTCTGTTTTATAAAGTTTCTGGAGCGTATCGTCCATGAACGCATACGCAAAAGGCGCATCAGGAAACAGCCGCGCCCATTCGCTGCCAACGGCGGCTACGGTTTCAGCTAACTTGCCCGGCGAAATGCGGAACGAGAAATAGCGATAAATGGGGTCTTGCCTGACCTGAATAAACACCAGCGGCTTTATGGTTTCGTGGAGCGAACCGAAGTTAAAATCGGCCAGAATATCACTAACCTGAAACGTGCCGCCCCGAAACCGTACGGAATGACCTATTGCTTTATCCGGGTTAGTCCAGCCCAATGCTTTCGCCGTAGATTCGTTCAGGACAACGCGCAGTGAATCATAGGCAGAACCCCTGTTGGCGTGGAAGAACGTACCCGCTTTTAGTTTCAGCCCGTACGTTTGAGCAAACTGCTCATCGGTAGTAACGGTACTGGCAATTATAGCCCGCGTACTGTCCTGACCGGCCGCATAAATACCGACACTGCCACTACTACTGCCGTCTGGAACCTCGAATGATAAACTGACATCGCTCACGCCAGGAACGCGGGCCAGTTGGTTCCTGATCCCTTCCATGCGCTGCACCCCCGCCGGAGACCAGTCGCGCGGTACGGAGGATACCGTCATGATTTGTGCTTTCTGGTACCCTAAATCTTTGCTGAAAAAATAAGTTACCTGACAGCCAATCACAACAGCCCCCGCAAAAACGCAAATGGCGACTGTAAACTGGAAGACAATCAATGACTGGCGAAGACCGATTCCTTTTTGCCCGGAAACCGCCAGTTTGCCCCTGAGCGACTCGACAGAAGGCAGGTTTGACAGCACAAACGCCGGGTAGAAACCCGCCAGCAACGTAATGAATAATACAAAACCCAACAGCCCTACGCCTGCCATGGGTGGCCAGTCAACGAACGAGGAAACAGGCTGTTCCAGCAAATCGGCAAACGAAGATCTAACGAGTTCATGGCAGCCTAAGGCCAGTATAGTAGCTCCTGTTGTCAGCAGGAGGGCTTCGGTCAGAAACTGGCCAATGAGCTGTTTCCTGAGCCCACCCAGCACTTTTCTGACACCAATCTCGCGAAGCCGGGTGGCCGACGTGCCGATGGTGATATTGACAAAGTTAACGACGGCCATCAGCAGAATAAACAGGCCGGTAAGCGAGAGGGCCAGCAGCATTTTTTCAACCATACCGTTATTCGCCTTCAGGTAATACGTGGTCAGTGGACTCAGATAAGCCCGCAAATTTGACCGTATTTTCGGCGGGGTATATGTCGTCAGCGTTTGTACAAAAGGTTGGGTAAGCTGGTCGGCTGAGATACCCGGTTGCAGTTCCAGGTACGTAATCAGGGTGCGGTTGTCCCAGGCGTTCAGTGTTTCTTTATCGGCAAAGTAGCCGTAACTGCTCATGGGTATAAAGGCCTGCCCACTACCCGACAGTTGAGTAACGCTGTTGTTGGGCAAATCTTCCAGTACACCCGTGACCGTAAAAAGCTGTTTACCGGCCCCCGGTGTCTGGATAGTAAGCTTTTGACCGAGTACGCTGGTCTGCCCAAAATACTTCCGGGCCATCGTCGACGTAATAACGATTGAATTGGGCTCCAGAAGTGCGGTTTGTGGATTGCCATAAACCATTGGCAAACCAAACATGGTGAGCAGCGTAGAATCACCAACCTGAACAACTTCCTTAAAATGATGGTGGGCGCTGGATACGATTGCTCCAACGCCGTAGTTGCGGTAATAATTGGCAACGAGGCTGGGATACAGACGTTTGAGTGTTGGTCCCATTGGCGCCAGCGAGCCAATTTCATAGCCCATCTCTTTTACCTTCCATTGGCTCTGCAAAAGGTATTGCTGCCCGGCATGGCGGAGGGATTTATTCACGGCTAACTCGCCCGAAATATAGTTGCCGATGAGTAGTAGAAACGTCAGGCCAACCGTCAGGCCGAAAAGCGTAACGACTGCGTAGAACCGTCGCCGGACCAGGTTACGAAGGGCGATTTTCAGGTAATTCTGGAGCATCCTGCTATCTCTTTAGTAGGGCAGCAAGGTACAAATAGTGCTAACAGCCAGTCTGTTAAAGTTTGTTAAGCTCCTTTTTAGTAGTCACTCACTACGTAGTGATTTGCCCGTATTCATCAGCGAGGTCCGGTATTATACGCGAACTTCCAGCCGGTAACCCACGCCATGTACGGCGACGATATGCAGATTGGGATCGGGTTGCAGGTGTTTACGGAGTCGGGATACAAAGACGTCGATGCTGCGGCCCACAATAATACCTTCGTCTTCCCAGACTGATTTAAGGATGAAATCGCGGGCTAGCAGTTGATTCGGATGGCGAAGAAACAGGTGCAGCAGCTTGGCTTCCCGGTAGGTAAGGGCATGCGATTGGCCAGCAACATCAACCGTTTGATTAAGGACGTCGAACGTCAGGTTTCCTACCTGAATTAACGGGGCTGATGCTGCTGGTAATGATTTCGTTAGTAGCGCAGGGTGGGTGGTTCGGCTGCTTTTTCGCCAGACCATGTAGGCGCCACCGCTCAATGCGAAACCGGCTATCCACAGGCCCCAAGGTACTAATGGCTCCTTTTTTGACTCCCGTCCGGTAAACGAAACCCGGATGGTGTAGCACCCGGGTTGCTGGTCGCGACCCACGCAGGGCACGTCGTTCCGTTGAGTCAGGTCGGTTACGGTATAGCCCAACTGTACCGTGCCCGCTGTGCAGTCGAGAACCGCTACGTCGTAGGGATCGTCAAGGGCATACAGAGCCAGTGATTGCTGCAACAGGGCCGGTAGCTTTTTATAGTTAAGGGCGTGATCCAGCCGAATCTGGAACGTAGCGGCATGGACTTGCTGTACCGCCGGAATCCGGGAGGTAGAATCGCCGGCTTCGCGCAGGAGGTGATGGGCAGTGCGCCGAAGAGCCAGATTCGCCTGCTGCGTAAAGTCAGGTTGGTCAGTCCTGCCCGTAGCGGCTGGTAGCCTGTTAACCTGCGCAAACAGCAAACCGGCTACCAACAGTGACAGAACGAGGACTATCTTTTTCATGCGTACGGGGTGTATCGGTTCATTAGCATCCGTCTTTTGGGGTTCTCAAAAATGAGAATAAATCATTGTTAAACGCTGGTTTAATTCTGATTGTCCGTTTGGCAGAGACATGGCTTTTCTGGGTGGGTTCAATTACCAGATCATCACCAAATTTAGCGATGGCCAGCACAGAAGCCACCTCAATGCTCATCACCGACCGGGTTGTGTCGGAGAGGCCCTGTTGGATAACCTGACCGTTCCGGCGCAGGTAAATTCGGAACGGAACCGGCCCGGTGCATTCCGTTTCTGACTTGTTCGGTACAACGGTCAATATGCCCCGGCTGGCAACCGAAAAAGTGGCGTAATTGATCGGTTTGACGTCCAATCTCGACGGATTATAGCAGGAGGTGGCGGGTTGCTTTTGGCCTGTTCGCAGTGATACGCTCAACGGAGTGCGTTGGGCAAATGTGGCCGCTACGCCCAGTAGCAGCGTGACGAGAGCAAGTAGTTTAGCGTTCATGGTTTCTATTTTTTTTAAGGAACGAACCAAAAGTATAGCCCTCGTTTTCAGGAATCGAAAAAGCCCGGTAAAACATTGTAAAGGAATTGTAAAACCTTTGTAAGCGGCTGGAAACTGCCCTTTCTGCTTTGTTCGTAAGCGGGAGATTGCTGACGTGGGTGAGCCGCAATATGTTGCGGCTCTACTCGCTCTGCAACGACTTCACCGGATTCATCAGTGCGGCCTTTATGTCTGAAAACTTACGGTCAACAACGCAATTCCCACCGCCAGTAAACCCGCCACCGCAAACACCCACCAGGCAATGTCGATCCTGTAAGCGAAGTCAGTCAGCCATGTCCAGGCAAGTGGGCTGGCAATGACGATGGCAATCAGCACCAGGCCGGTTGTAGTGGGTGTGGTGCCGGTCGGTGCTGAGGTGGTGGCGCAGGAACAGAAAAATGAGCAGGCCACCCGCCATACCTACCGATAAACCAATGGTATTCAGCAGGGTATAACTCCGTTGGGAACGCAGGGTGCGCAAAGCGATTTTAAGGTAATTCGGACCCACAATTATTCGTATCTAATTTACGCCAGCAGGGTACGGATAGTGCTAACAGCCAGTCTGTTAAAGTTTGTTAAGCCTTGTTAAATGAGGCTACGTGGCGATGGTATGAACGTAAAAAAAGGTACAGAAATGCGGAGCATCCCTGTACCAATATCTGAAATCCAACACTAAGCTGACCGCTAATTCATAATCAATCCGTGCGGGTCGATAACGAATTTTTTGGCGGCTCCCTTGTCGAAATCGGCGTAGCCTTTCGGGGCTTTATCCAGGCTGATGACTTCCACGTTTACGGCTTTGGCAATCTGAATTTTGTCGTACAGAATCGCATTCATCAGCGGGCGGTGGTACTTCATTACCGGACACTGACCCGTGTAGAACGAGTGCGACTTTGCCCAGCCTAAGCCAATACGAATAGACAGGTTTCCTTCCTTGGCAGCCTCCGTAGAGGCACCCGGATCGCCGGTAACGTACAGGCCGGGAATACCGATGGCTCCACCCGCCCGCGTCACGGTCATGGCTGCGTTGAGCACCGTAGCGGGTTGTTCTTTCCCGGCATCGGCTCCGTGTCCGTGGGCTTCAAAACCCACGCAGTCAACGGCAGAATCGACTTCCGGTACGCCAATAATTTCGGCGATCTGATCGGCCAGTGGCATTTCTTTGCGCAGGTCAACAATTTCGCAACCGAAGCTTTTGGCCTGTTCCAGTCGCTCCGGAATCATGTCGCCCACAATAACGACTGCCGCCCCCAGCAAGTGGCAGGAGGCCGCGCAGGCCAGACCTACAGGTCCCGCTCCGGCCACGTAAACAATGGAACCCGGTCCAACACCCGCCGTAACGGCGCCGTGATAGCCCGTTGGGAAAATGTCGGAAAGAAGCGTCAGGTCCCGGATTTTAGCCATGGCCTGGTCTTTATCGGGAAACTTCAGCAGGTTGAAATCAGCGTAGGGCACCATTACGTATTCGGCCTGACCGCCCACCCAGCCGCCCATATCGACGTAGCCATAAGCGGCACCGGGCCGGGCCGGATTTACATTCAGGCAAATACCGGTTTGACCCACTTTGCAGTTACGGCAGCGTCCGCAGGCAATATTAAACGGTACGGATACCAGGTCGCCTTCCCGGATGAACTCGACATCGCGCCCGGCTTCAATGACCAGACCGGTTATTTCGTGACCCAGTACCAGCCCGGTGGGTGCTGTGGTGCGCCCCCGAACCATATGCTGGTCGCTGCCGCAAATGTTAGTCGAAACAATTTGCAGGATAACACCATGCTCACATTTACGGTCGCCGATTGCCAGTTTCGGATACGCGATTTCCTGCACTTCAACCACGCCGGGGCTGATGTAGGCAACACCATGATTTTGACACATTTCGGTAAGGATTTAGAGGTTAAAGTTTGGACCGTATCGGCGGATCGACAGAGATACACAGCCGGTTTAATCACCGGTTTCAGCTAAGGGCATCCACATCAGCCTGCGCAACAGTATCGTCATTTTCGATGGAGCTGCCCGACACGCCGATGGTGCCACCATTCTTATTTTGACAGGAATACCGCCTGGAAACGAAATCAGACCGCCGTTAAAATGCTCGATGTTGTAGAGTGAGCCGCCGGACTGCGATAGTTTGCCAATATCACCCGAGGGCGTAGTAAGATAACGGGCGGTATTGGTTTTCTTCTGGGTAACATTCGCCGATCGGGGCCGTGCCCCATCCATACGAACAAACGCCACTACGTTTGCTCCGGCGTCCGCGATGGCGATGTTTATGAGCGTATCAATCTCTACGGCCTTTACTTTAGCGGCTTTCATGGCGGTTTCAGCCTGTTCCAGGATAATGCCCATCATTTAGTCGTTCGGAGGGAATGATTGATATTTTTCTGACTGAAAATCAGCAGGCAAAATAATTAAAGCTTGTTCCTGCGGAATACTACTAAGAAGCTGCTTGAGTTGCTCCCTTTGGCCGAAAACTCGTCTTTCAGCCCTGTTCTGCGTTACTTTTCTGGCCCAATCGGACCGGCGAAGCGACTACGGCCGTATCGACGGACCGCCATAAAAGTGCCTTGAATAAGCCTGAAATCCATCGTTTTTCGACGTAAATCGCTACCCCAATGAACAGCTTCTAAATCAAATCCCAGCCTTTTCGATACGCTCGTTTCAGATAGCTGTTGGCCTCTGCGTTGTGTCTGAATTTTTCCCGTTTGGCGTTCCACTCCAGGGTTTGGCCAAGCCGGTACGAAATCAGGCCGAGGTGCATGGGTAACGTCATTTGCCGGGCATAGGCTAAGTTCGACTCTGGCTGCTTACGCGATTTGACGGCATTGATGAAATTCTGCTGATGGCCCGGTGAGCGCTCCAACGTGATGGGTATTTCAGGTACGTCCGTCATCATTATGCCGTTGATGGTGATTTCGCGGGTGTTGTAGTCGCAAAGGAGCGTCCCTTTATCGCCTTCAAAGTAAGCCCCTATACCTCGCTTTTCGGCTCCCGGCACGTTGGGGGGCGTGCTTGTCCAGTGCAGGGTAAGCCCATCAAACTCGTAGTCGATATCAATCCATTTGGGGGCATCACCCGCGCCTTCGGGGGCTTCGCCTTTGGCATTAACCCGTTTCAGGCCGGTGGGATTGACGGCCCACCATACCACATCGGCAATATGGCTCCAGAAATCCTGAAACACGCCACCCGAATAATCCAGAAAATAGCGGTACGAAAAGTGGCAGCGTTCGGGCGAGTAGAGCGAAGCCGGGGCCGGGCCCAGCCACATATCCCAGTTTAGGCCGGGCGGGGGCGTTTGGTACTTGCTTGGCCCCAGTACGGGTGGGAAACCCGTTTTCCAGAGTCGTACCGTATGAACCTTACCAATGGCCCCGGCTTTTATCAGTTCAACAACCCGGTGGTAATTATCGCCCGCGTGAATTTGTGTACCTAACTGAAAAATGCGGTCGTATCGGTTGAGGGCTTTTAGCATCTGCTGCCCTTCGCGCACGCTGTACGACAGCGGTTTTTCGCCATATACGTCCTTTCCGGCCTGAAACGCCATGATGGCCACCTGCGCGTGCCAGTGGTCGGGGGTAGCGCAGGTGATTACGTCAATGTCTTTGCGGTCCAGTAGATACCGGAAATCGGAGTAGGTTTTTGCTTTTGTGTCAGGCTGGATTTTCTGGAGCGTAGTCAGTGCTTTATCTAAATGCGACTGGTCTAAATCGCACAGGCCCACTACCTCCACATCGGGCAGCCCGGCAAACCAGTTGAGGTGGTTGGTTCCCATGCCGTTCAGGCCCACGTGTGCAACCCGAACACGGTCGCTCGGGGCTGCCTTGCGGATAAAGGCGGGCATAGCCAGCAAGCCGAGAGCCGCACTGCTCTGCTTTAAAAATTCACGACGATTAGGTTGATGTATCATTGAAAAAGGGTGGGGGAGAAATTCGCGTTTTTGACTATTTTGAAAACGGTGGTTGCTAAGAAAACTACCCGTTTTCTGCTACGCACAAATTTTTTTGGCTAATTAACTGCCCATTGAAACGCCATTTGTCGTGTGTTATTAAAGCGCGGCAGTTAATTCACAGGACGCTACTCACTCCGCAAACTCTTCACCGGGTTCATCAGTGCGGCCCGGATGCTTTGGAAACTTACCGTGATGAGCGCAATACCCACCGCCAGCAAACCCGCCAGCGCAAACACCCACCAGGCCATGTCGATGCGGTAAGCGAAGTTGGCCAGCCACTTGTTCATGGCCCACCACGCAATCGGCGAGGCAATGACAATGGCAATAACCACCAGTTTCAAAAAGTCTTTAGAGAGCAGCGTTACAATACTGCTGACCGACGCGCCGAGGACTTTCCGAACGCCGATTTCTTTGGTGCGCTGAATCGTGGTTAGGAAAGCGAGACCAAACAGGCCTAATGAAGCCACGATAATAGCCAGCAGGGCAAAAAGCCCCGATAGTTTAGCGAATGTCCAGTCCAACTGATACTGCTGGTTGAAAAAGTCGTCTAAGAAAAAATACGAAAATGGACTGTCAGGAAATACCTTCTGCCAGACTTGTTGAATAGCAGCAATCGTCTCAGGCAGCCTTTCCTGGCTGAGACTGACGGTGAAGTAGCCATCGGGTGCTTTGTCCAGCTCGAAAATGATCGGATCAATCACTTTCCTGAGCGAAAGTTGATGGTAATCCTTCAAAATCCCGATGATCGTTGGCGTACTCTGCACCCGGTAGTTTATCCGCTTACCAAAAGCTTCAACCGGACTTGCATAACCCAGCAAGCGGGCAGCCGTTTCGTTAATGACCACCGATTGTCCGGGAACCGCGTCAGCACCATAGTTTGTCGAAAACCACCGGCCAGCTACCAAACGAGCACCGAATGTTTGCTGGAAATCGTAGTCGACCTGCGAGAAAAAATAGCGGCCAGCCGATTCCTCTTCCCGTTGGTTCAGTCGCCTGACTAGCCCTGTCTTCGATAAACCAGCGATGGTTTTGCCCGGAATGAGGTTGGATGCCGTAACCCGTTTAATGGCGGGGTTATTGAGCAGCCCGGCTTTGATTTGTTGCAGTCTGGATTGGTAAGCTGAATCGGTTGTGGCTGGGCCATTGAGCACCAGAAGTTGGTTTAGCGTAACGCCAACGTCATAGCGCTGCATAAACGTTAACTGACGATACATCACCAGTGAACCGGTAATCAGAATCATAGACAGCATAAACTGAAACACGACCAATGCTTTTCGGAGTGATAGCCCCTGCCCAGTCGGCACGCCCTGCCCGCGTAATACATTGGCTGGCCGAACGGCTAAATTGATAAAAATGGGGTAAAGGCTAGACAGGAGGATTCCGCCGATAAAAAAGCCAGCATAAACCAGCATCCATGACTTATTGAGCAATATATGAAGCGATAGAGGCTTGCCTATCAGAGTGTTAAAGCCCGGCTGAGCCACCTCTACCAGTCCAATAGCCAGGCACAGACTCAAGCTGTTTAACAGAACTGCTTCTAATAGGAACTGCCGAAGCAGATCACCGCCGGAGGCTCCGGTAACTTTCCGAACGCCTACTTCTTTCGCTCGTTCGGAGGCTCTTGCAGTGGGCAGATTGACGTAGTTTATCCAGGCAATCAGCGACGTAAACAGCGCGACCAGGAGCAACACCGACACCATGACTCGGCTCCCGTTCATACCCAATTCCCCCAATAAGGCAGCGTCTAAATGGATGCTGGTCAACGGCTGGAGTTGTATCCCATCGTTGGTACTATCTCCCAATAGCTGTTTGATAAAAACCGGCAATTTAGCATTTAGGGCCTGGGGCGATGAACCCGGTTGAAGCGACACATAGGTGTAAAAATTGTCGCCCCAATTTGATAGTTCAGCTTCTCCACGCGAGAACAGGTTAAACGACACCAGGGCGTTGACCTGTATATGCGAGTTGTCGGGAATATCAGCCAACACACCCGTTACGGTATAATAACTGATTTCCTGATAGTCATTCCCGTTCCAGTCGCCGTAGCCGCCGGTCATTTTAATCGTTTTACCAATCGGTTCCTCGGTTCCGAAATACTTGCGGGCCAACGTCTGCGTAATCACAATCGACTTCGGGTTTTGTAGTGCAGTTCTAGTGTTTCCCTTCAGAAGGGGAAACGAGAAAAATTTCAGGAAAGCAGAATCGGCAGCCAGTATGTTCTCTTCGCGGAACATATTGACCTGTTTCGGGTTCTCATAGCTCAACAGAGCACTGGACCTGTGAAACCGAACCACCGATGCAATTTCCGGAAAAGCATTCCGTAGTCCCTGCCCGACCGACGCGAACGTGGTAGCTTTAGCCGTAACAGCACCCTCGTTGTTTACCTGATTGTACTGAATCCGGTATGTGTCGTTGGCCTGCTGGTGAAACGAGTCGTAGCTACGTTCAAAACTGACATACTCCAGAATCAACAGACTAGTAGCCATACCAATAGCTAAACCAGCCACGTTGATAGCCGTAAACGTTCTGTGCTTCCACAGATTCCGCCACGCGATTTTGAGATAGTTTCGGAACATGATTGGTTTGATTGGCTGGCTGGATTTATTTGATCCGTACCTCGGTTGGTTCGCCCGCTTCTACGGTGAACGTGTCCTGAATCTGCATCACCTTGTTTTGCCAGTACATCAGCCGGTATTCGCCGGGTTTGAGCGTCATCGTCAGCGGGAACATCGACGCTTCGCCCAGTTTCGGGTATTCCTCCCGAATGACCGACACGCCATCGCCCACGACCTGAATTTTCATCCGGCCCGCGCAGGTTTCGCAGACAAACACCGTTGCGTTGGGGTCTTTCGTAACGCGGGGCCGAACGTCGGTAATCTTCTCCGTGCGGAGCGAATCCATAATACGCTCTCTCAGCGCGTCTTTTTGGGTTGATGACATGCCTTTTACGGTAAACGTCCGGTCGTAATGCACGGCTCGGCCATTCATGTCGCCATCAATTTTGATCGAGTACGTTTTACCATCGTCATTGACGCTGGAGCTAAGCGTTTCGGTTCGGGACTGTTGCGCCACGGCACACGCGCCGATGCTGAGCAGAAGAGAAATAAACAGGAGTTTCATAGGTTGCTGGTTTATTCGGAACGTAGAGACTTTATTGGATTCATTAATGCGGCTTTGACACTTTGGAAACTCACGGTCAGCAGCGCGATGCTCACCGCCAGCAAACCCGCCAGGGCGAAATACCACCACTCAATGTCGATGCGGTAGGCGAAGTCCTGCAACCAGTTATTCATGGCATACCAGGCAAGTGGTGAAGCAATGATAATGGCCACTAACACCAGTTTTAGAAAGTCTTTGGATAACAGCGTTACAATACTGCCTACACTGGCTCCCAACACTTTGCGAACGCCAATTTCTTTGGTGCGCTGCTCGGCCATGAAAGCGGCCAGCCCAAACAGGCCTAAGCAGGCAATGAGAATAGCCAGCCCGGCAAACGTCAGGGCAATAGTGCCAACGCGCTGCTCGGCCCGGTACATCTCGTCGAAACTATCGTCCATGAACTGATAACTGAACGGCTGGCCGGGGGCCACCTGCTTCCATTTGGCTTCAATCTGTTTCATCAGCACGGGTAGGTTCCCGCTGCCGATTCGGAACGAAGCCGCCCCCGAATTAGGCGACAGTATCATCGACAACGCCCCAATGTTGCGCCGGAGCGATTCGAAATGGAAGTTTTTGACTACGCCAACAACGGTGAAGGCTTGTCGGCTTTTGCCCTGCTCGTCATTAAACCGAAAGATGCGTTGGCCAATGGGATTTTTGAAGCCCAATACCTTCACAGCCGCTTCGTTGAGAATAATACCCGATGAGTCGGAGCCGAAGTCGTGCGAAAAATTCCGCCCTTGTACAACGGTCATGCCTAATGTGTTGAGGTAGTCATAATCAACGCCCCAATTCTGCATAACAGCACCTTTGTTTATATCGGTCTGCCCCTCGGCCCAGAAAGGAGTATCGCTCCGGTGAGACGGCGTAGGCAGGTAGCCGGATACGCTCCCGCTCACTACGCCCGGTAGTCGCAGTACTTCCTGCCGGAAGGTTTCAGCCTGTTTGCCAATGGCATACACATCGTTGACGGTCACGACCTGATTGCGATTGAAACCCACATTTTTGGTTTGGATATACGTGATCTGCCGATAGACAATAAGGGTCCCGATAATCAACACGACTGACATGGCGAATTGAAAAACAACTAATCCGTTGCGTAACCCGGAACTTCGGAAACTCGCATTTATTTTGCCTTTTAACACCGAAATTGGTTCAAACGACGATAGGAAGAAGGCTGGGTAAATGCCTGCCAGTAAGCCTACTACAATGGGTAGGGCTACCAAGAAGGGCAGGTAATAGGGTGATACCAGTTGAATAATGCTCAGTTTTTTGGTGGCAATGGCGTTAAAACCCGGCAGGGCAACGGCCACGAGCAGTAACGCCAGGAGCATAGCCAGCACGGTGGTCAGCACCGATTCGGTCATGAACTGCCCGATGAGTTGCTGCCGTTTTGACCCCATTACCTTGCGAACACCCACTTCCCGCGCCCTATTGGACGACCTGGCCGTAGCCAGATTCATGAAATTGATACAGGCAATGAGCAGAATGAACAGCGCTACTGCCGAGAAGATGTACACATACTGCATATCGCCGTTGGGCGATAATTCGATTTGTTGTTTGGAGTGCAGATGGATGTCAGTGAGTGGAATCAGCCAATATGCCAGGGTGTTACCCGCCTTTCTAAACTGCTCCATAGACGCACCCATAGACTCCTGTACTTTCGGGCCAATGTACTTTCTGATGATAGTGTCGAAGTGTTGGGTAAACAAGGCCGTATTGCTTCCCGGTTTCAGCAGAACGTAGGTATGATGATTGTTGCTGAGCCATTGACCCCAAGTGTACTCGTCATTGAGCATGGTCAGGAAAAAATCACTGTGGAAATGGGCGTTCTTGGGCATGTCCCGCATCACACCACTTACTTTGTATGTTTTGTCGTTGTTGAACACCAGCGTTTGTCCCATCGGGTTTTGACTGCCGAAATGCCGCTTGGCCGCCGACTCACTGATGACTACCGTATTTGGTTCGGCCAATGCCCGTTTGGAGTTGCCCGCCACGAGCGGGAGCGTAAACACATCGAAGAGTGTGGAGTCGGCGAAAGTGATGTTATCTTCCCGCAGATTCGTTGCCTCACCGGTCCGCCTGACCGACCAAGTCCCGCGATCACGCAGCCGTACGAACTCCTCTACCTGCGGGTAGTCTTTTTTAAGTGTCGGGCCGATGGGATCAGGCGAAACAGCAAAGTGCATATCGTTACCGCCAAACTTAACATCGGTTTGAACGCGGTAAATCCGGTCAGCTTTCTGGTTGTAGCGGTCGTAGCTCAACTCATCGAGTACGTAGAGCATAATGAGCATACAGCAGGTCAGGCCGGTGGCCAGCCCCACGATGTTGATGAACGTCAGGCCTCGTTGTTTGCGGAGCGTCCGCCAGGCAATTTTGAGATAGTTCGTGAACATGATTTTGAAAATTTGGTATCTTTAAGAAAAAACCCGTCAGCTTATGGAAGCCATTCTGGATGAAATTTCCGAGTACGAACGCGAACGTGGTAAACCCATGCCTACACTGAATCATGCCGTTAGTCAGGCAAACTTAGTTTTTGCCCTCAAACTCAAGTATCGGGAGCAATACCTGATTGTGTCGGAAATAAACCTGACCATGCCCGAACGCCCGGATGCCGTTCCTGACATCGCTATTTTTCCTAAGCTGGAAGTAAACTTCTTTGAAGACATCACGTCGATGACCGAGATGCCGCTGACGGCCATTGAAATTGTTTCGCCTTCGCAGTCAGACGCGGAAATCATTGCCAAATTCAAACGGTACTTCGATGCGGGTATTCGGTCCTGTTGGTTAGTCATGCCCAGCTTTCAGGCCATTTCGGTTTATTCTGCTTTCGGTAAATACCAGTTCTTTCCCGAAACCGAAACATTAACAGATTCCGTTACCGGCATCGAACTACCCGTAAGTGAGGTATTTGTCTAAAGAATATCATCCGCCGGTGAGACGCATACTTGCGTCTCTATTCGCTCCGTAAACTTTTCACCGGGTTCATCAGCGCGGCCCTGTAAGCCACAGTACTGACAATCAGCGCTGTTAGCAGGAAGGTAAGCAAGCCCGCTCCTGCAAAAGCAACCGGCTGAATATCAACATGGTAGGCAAAGTTTTCCAGCCATTCGGTTGCTGCGTAATATCCAATGGGTACGCTGATGAGAAGGGCTAAACCCACCAGCCAGACGTATTCTCTGAGCGACGACCAGATGATTGAAAGAGGTGTTGCGCCCAGCACTTTGCGAATACCAATCTCCTTGATACGGGCCATTGTCAGAAAAACAGCAAGCCCGGTCAACCCTAATCCTGCCAGGAATACCGCAATCGTATTCAAGCAGAGTAGCAAATTGGCAGTTTGACGATCCTGCGCGTATAGGTTTTTTACCTGTTGGTCTAAGTAAGCTGTTTCGAGCGGAAACGATTCGTTCAAACTATCATAGACCCCCTTAACATCAGCAAGCAGGTGCGGAGCAGCCGCCGGGTCATACTGAATAATGGTACGACCGTCTAAACGGATGTTCTCGGATAATCGAATAAAATAAGGCGTAATCTGCTCGTGGAGCGAAAATAGGTTGATGTCGTCGAAAATACCTGCCACCACAAATGGAAACCCTGTTTGCCCATTTTCTGCCCGGTATTCCGGTTCGGTAATGACTGTTTTCCCAATGAGTTCGTCCGTAGTGATGCGCTGGCTTCGTGCAATTTTCGCAGCCGCCGTTTTGTTGATTATGACCCCGTTTTTAGGCAAATTTTTTGGGGTAAGCCCGCCTGGAAAAACGGTCAGGTTATAAATGCTCACCGCGTCATAATCGAGGTATAGTTGCTGCGCATCGTCATAGACGGTCTCTGCCCCCTCCAGTTTGTACGTAACCTGGTTATAAGGCATGATGCCAAATGAAGAGCCATTGCCCACCGCTTCGATGCCCGGTAGTTGACGGAGTTTCTCCTGAAACAGGTTTTGTTTTTCGGGCGAGGAGTAGGCGTAGAGTACATTCTTCTGCCGAAAACCCAGGTTTTTACGTTCGACGAACTGAATCTGACGAACTACGAAATACGACACCGAAGAAATTACGATCAGTACCACAAACTGACAGATGACCAAGTAGTTGCGAACGGAAAGTCGCTGGTATCGGGTGTTTCGCAGGGTACTGCCAAACAAATCGACTACTCGGCGTCCCGCCAGCAGAGTAGCCGGAAAAACACCCGCTAACGTCCCCATCCCAACCGCCAACGGCAATAGAATCAGCGGCAGTTGCCAGTTGCCGTAAACGCGGGTATCAATGTGTACACCCATAAAAGCATTGACATAAGGTATCAGTACAATGCTCAACAGCACGACTACCGGAATAACCATGATAGACAGCAAAATGCTTTCCGATACTAACCCCAGCGTAACTGAAAACCGGGTGGCTCCCAGCGTCTTTCGCACCCCAATAGCTTTGCTCTGTCTGGACTTGAGAGCCAGCGACAGGTTGGCATAATTGAAAAGGGTGATGCCCAGCACAAATACGCCGAAGCACCCGATCATAATAATGTAGCCTTTGTTGCCAGGTGGTTTAGTTTCGTAAAGGATGTTAGACTCTAAGTGAATACTGGGAATAGGCTGTAAAAAATGACGTTTGTACAGCGGGTCCTGGGCAAGGGCAGGGTTGAGGAGCGATATGGCTTCGTTGATAGACTTCTCTGCAGTGACCTGGTCGTAATCCGGTTTTAACTGCACGTACATACGACTCCCCCAGTAATTGATGCGGGGCTGGCTCAGAACCATTGTAAAGTTTATGTGCGAATTGAGCGGTACGTCGTCAATGATGGCGGCCAGCGTATAATCTGTACCGGCGATTTTCACCCGCTTTTGGATCAGGTCCGCCCGGTCAGGAGCATCGAGTCCAAATAGTTTCCGGGCAGAGGAAGCGGTCAGAATAATCTTGTTCCATCCATCCGCAAAATTCTGAAAACTACCCTGCCGCAGGGCCCAGCTAAACATAGAGCAGAACGCGGCTGGCGTGTTCGTAGTCAGCAGGTCTTCGGCCTGAATCCGTCTATCGCCCGTGTCCACAAACTCCGGCACATTGGCTATAATAAACTGAGATGCTTCCTGAATGCCAGTCATGTTTTTGAGCGACCTGGCCTGTTGTTGCTGATCACTTGCACTTGCTTCGCTCCAGTTCGGAAATCCTATAACACTGTAATCCTGGGAGCGATAGGTACGTGCCAGCCGATATACAGACCCGGCGTTCTCGTGGAAATTATCGTAACTCGTTTCGTATTGGATGTAACAAATAGCGGTGTAAGCCACGAAAAGGCCAGCACTAAGACTGACTACGTTTATCAGCGTGAATAAACGATGACGAACGAGTGAACGCAGCGTGATTTTAAGATAGTTGGTCAGCATAGTTGTAAGGGGTTTATTCGCTCCGTAAACTTTTCACCGGATTCATCAGCGCGGCCCGGATGCTTTGGAACGAAACGGTCAGCAGGGCAATGCCCACTGCCACCAGACCCGCCAGCGCGAATGCCCACCAGTGCAATGGGGTGTGATAGGCGAAGTAGTTCAGCATTTTCTGGCCAGATAGCCAACCTACTGGCAGGGCAATCAGAATAGCCAATCCTACCAATTTCAGGAAGTCAGAACCCACCAGCACGATAATGTCGCCGATGTTTGCGCCCAGCACTTTTCGGATGCCAATCTCTTTGGTGCGCTGGCGGGCTACCAGCGTGACTAACCCAAAAATGCCCGCACAGGCCGTCAGTATAGCAATCATGGTAACGAAGCTAATCATCTGCCAGAGGTTATCGAGCGACCGGTATGACTTTGCAATGTCGTCGGCGAGGTAGGTGTAGGAGAGCGAACGCCGGGCCGGAGTTTTTTTGAATTCCCGGTTCAACGTTTCAAATAGGGCAGGAGCATTGGCGCGGTCGCTAACCCGAACCAGCAGGTAGCTGTTCAGGCTTTCGCGGCCCCCGTAGGCTTGTAACATCGGCTCTACACGGTCTGTCAGGTCGCGGTAGTGGTAGTCTTTCGTTACGCCAGTGACAGTGTAAATAGTGGGGTTGTTGAGTTGCCGGAGTTTTTTGCCTACTGCCGTTTTCCAGCCAAATGCCCGCATCGCCGACTCGTTGATAATCACGGCGTTGTTGGCCGAATCGGCGGGGGTAGCATCAGAAAAGTTACGTCCCTCCAGCATTGGAATCTTCAGCGTTTCGGTGTAATTGACCGCTCCGCTCATATGCCGGACGTGTATCTGCTGCTTTTCGTTGCCGTTGGGATAATACGTATTAAAGTTATTCTGGTAGGCTACTGGCGTATAATAGGTACTGGTAAAGGATACCACATTGGGATTGGCCCGGAGCTGGTCGAAAATGGTCCGTCCCTGCGATAGAGCCGCGTTTTCGTTCCGAAAGGCGAGGTCGGTTTTGAACACCAGTACGTTTTCTTTGTCATAGCCGAGGTTGGCTTCTTTCATAAATTTGAGTTGCTCGCGCATCCCGATAGTACCAAGAATCAGCATTACTGCCAGCGCAAATTGCAGCACAATCAGGGCGTTTTGCCGGAGTCGTCCCTGCCGGGGGCTGGCCGAAATCTTACCCTTCACCGCATCTGTTGTTTTGAGTTTCATCAGGTACAGAGCCGGGTAGGTACCGGCAATCAGAGCCACCACCAGCGCAATACTCAGCACGGTCAGCAGGGTAGGATAGTCCGTATCGAAGTCAATACTCAACTGCATATTCTCGCTCCGTAGCTGGTTGAAGGTGGGTACCAGATAGAACACCGCAAATAGTACCGATAGCAGTAGGGCCACCATAACCACCAAACCCGACTCGGTCCAGAATTGCTCCAGCACTAACCGGCGTGTAGCCCCCACTACCTGCCGCATGGCCACTTCTTTGGCGCGGGGCAGGGCCAAAGCCGTGTTCAGGTTTATCAGATTGACACTGATGATAAACAGCAGAAAAGCCGCCAGCAACACAGAGCCATAGATCAATCCCTGAAAGGACGGATTCTCACTGTAAATAAAGTTTTTGAACGGAGTCAGTAACAGCGTTGATTTCTTTGCCTCGTCTTTGTAATGCGCCTTCACCAACTGCGGCAGTTTAGCTTCCAGCCGGGCTGGGTCAGCGTCATCTTTCAGAAGAATAAAGGTGGTGGCAAACGTATTGTACCAGTCGGCGTTTTCGCGAAACCCTGGATTATCGAGTAGGTTAGCGGTAGGCATTAGTACCTCGAACTGCTGCGATGAATTGGCCGGGAGTTTCTCCAGAACGCCCGTAACAGCATACTGCAACGTATCGTTGACGGTCACATACTTACCCACCGGATTGATGTTGCCAAATAGGTTCTGCGCCGTTTTTTCGCTCAGCACTACCGAGCGTTTGTTTTGCAAAGCCGTGGCTGGATTGCCGTATTTGAATGGAAATGTAAAGACCCGGAAGAACGTAGAATCAACATAGTCGGTAGGCTCCTGAATGCTTTTGCCCTTGTATTCAATCCAGGGGTAGTTCCAGGTCTGCTCGTGTGTACCCGTCTCAATTTCGGGGTAGTCGCGCAGCATTTGGTCGAGTAATGGATACACCGTTTGGTTATACGGCTTACCGTCGCCTTTCGTCTGGACGTAGTAAATCCGGTCGAGGTTGGCGTGTTGGGTGTCCCAGGTCAGACACTTCTGCGCAAACAGTACCAGCACCACCACGCAGGCCAGCCCAATGGCCAGTCCCAACACATTGATAGTCGTAAACAGCCGGTTCTTCCAGAGGTTACGGACGGCGATTTTGAGGTAGTTGCGGAACATGAGATACAGCGATTTTGGTGAAGTACAGACGCGATCCCTCGCGTCTCCTGACCGGATGATTTCTGTGAATAGTTGTCGGCGCAAATTGCTTACGTATGTGAGATGCGAAGGATCGCGTCTGTACTTCGGCTACGTAATCAGACGTGAAAATTCTCCGTTACCACTTTGCCATCGAACAGGTTCACAATGCGGTGGGCGAAACCGGCGTCGTAGGGCGAGTGCGTGACCATGATGATCGTGGTGCCTTCGTCGTTCAGTTCGCTCAGGACTTTCATCACTTCTTCCCCGTTTTTCGAGTCGAGATTACCTGTCGGTTCGTCGGCCAGAATCATCCTGGGTTTGGCCACTACGGCCCGTGCAATGGCCACGCGCTGCTGCTGCCCGCCCGATAGCTGCTGCGGAAAGTGATTACGCCGGTGCATGATGCCCATCCGCTCCAGCGAGGCTTCTACGCGCTCTTTGCGCTCCCCGGTGGGTGTTTTGAGGTACAGCAGCGGCAGCTCCACATTTTCATAGACCGTCAGTTCGTCAATCAGGTTAAAGCTCTGAAATACGAAGCCGATGCTGCCTTTGCGCAGACCGGCCCGTTGCCGTTCGGTCATCTTCGCTACGGGCGTACCGTAAAAGTTGTACTCGCCCTCACTGGGGTTGTCGAGCAAGCCCAGGATGTTGAGCAGCGTTGACTTACCGCAGCCGGATGGGCCCATGATGGCAACGAATTCGCCGTCTTTGATTTCCACATTAATCCCGTTCAGGGCGGTGGTTTCTACTTCTTCGGTGGCGAAGAGTTTCTGTAGGTTGATGGTTTGTATCATGGTTGCTTTTTTTTAGCCACAGAGTTTCACGGAGAAGTACAGAGTTTCACAGAGAAAAATAAGTTAAAAGAGAACTCTGTGTATCTCCGTGCGTCTTTGCGTAACTCTGTGGCGTAACTCTTAAAATTCCAAAACTTCATTATCGCCAAAGTTCTCATAACTCGACGTAATCACTTGTTCGTCGGGTTGTAGCCCTTCCAGGACCTCGTAGTATTCCGGGTTTTTTCGGCCCAGCGTGATTTGGCGTTTCGTAGCGCGTTTGCCGGTTTTATCCACCACATACACCCAGTTGCCGCCCGTGTCGGAGAAGAAACCGCCAACGGGGATCAGCGTGGCCTGTGCCGCCTTGCCCAGTTCCAATTGTATCGGCGACGACTGCCCGCGCTTGATACCCGTCGGCGCACCCTTGGGGAATACCATATCGACCTCGAACCGGCCACTTCTTACTTCGGGATAGACCCGGCTGATGGTGAGGGGGTAGGTTTTACCGCCAAACTCGAACGAGCCGTTCAGCCCTGCAAACACCCGGCTGATGTAGTGTTCATCGACCCCGACGCGCATTTTGAAACCGTTCAAATCGTCAATTTGCCCAATGTTCTGTCCCCGGTTAATGTTGCTGCCTACCTCTACGTCGATGCTGGAAAGCTGCCCGGAAACTGGAGCTTTTACGACCAGATTATCCAGCGTTTGCTGCCAGAGCGTTACGTTGCGCTGTGTGCGGGCCAGCGTACCTTCGAGCTGCTTAATCTGCATCCGGGCGTTCTCATCCTGGTATTTCTGCGATTCGATTTCGATACTGCGCTGTTTTTGCAGGCGTTCGTAGGTGCGTTTAGCTTTCAGGTACTCATCTTCCGAAGCTACTTTCTCCGTGAACATCTTCGACTGCCGGTCGTAGGCATCTTTGGCTTGCTCAATTTGCGCGTCGAGGTCGGCGAGGGTTTTGCGGAGGGTGAATTTCTCGATTTGCAGCCGCTGACGGGTGTTTTGCAGGTCGTTGACGAGCCGGTTGGCTTCGGTTTCGGATTGCAGGAAACTGAGTTTCAGGCTTTGGTTTTCGAGTTTCAGCAGTACTTGTCCCTGCGCTACTTTAGCCCCGCCTTCTACGAGTTTCTGCGTAACATAACCACCTTCGATCGCATCGAGCCGGATGGTCTTGAGTGGCTGCACCACGCCCGTTACGGCAATGAAATCATCGAATGGTCCGGTTTTGACGGCGGAGACCGTGATTTTTTCTCGCTCCACGTTGAGTTTGGAGCGACGGTCGGCAAAGAAGAGGGTGTAAACCAATAAGGCCAGAATCAACGTACCTCCGCCAATGAGCAGCATACGTTGTTGGGTCCAGAAGCGTTTGGGTAAGGCGCGATCCATAGTGTTCGTTGTGACGGTCCGGCGTTCGGGTGAGCAAAAGGTTGAGTTTACGAATGGTGTTGATCAATATATATTCACGAATCTGTTTGTGCCAATGCTGTGCCAAATTAATAACTAACTGACTGTCAGAGGCTAGTTCGGAAATAGAGCGTAAAAACTGTCCGTTGCCGGACGCTCCACTGTCCGAAACCGGACAACCTGGACAGGTGGTGTATCTTCGCCGTTATCATTCGCTGACCGATTCTTTTTTTGCCCCTTCTGCTATGGCCAATTTACTTATTGTTGACGACGATCCCGATGTGTTGCTGGCGGCCCGGCTGCTGCTGAAACGGCAGTTTACTACCGTCGATCTGGAGAAGAACCCCGCCCGTATTCCGTTTCTGCTGAGTCAGACAACCTACGACGTAGTCCTGCTCGACATGAACTTTGCCGATGCACAGCCGTCGCCCGATGTCAGCGCGGGCAAAGAAGGCTTCGCCTGGCTCGACCGGATTCTGGCCATCAACCCCGCTGCGGTTGTGGTACTGTTTACGGCCTACGGCGACGTAGAAATGGCCGTTCGGGCCATCAAAGCCGGAGCTGCCGATTTTGTGCTGAAGCCCTGGGAGAATGACAAACTCGCAACCACGCTTCAGCACGCCCTCGAAAAAAGTCAGGCACAGCAACCACTTTCGATCCTGAGCCGGGCGGCTGTTACGGCCAGTCGAAGGGAGACCGGTACGCCCGCCCTGATGTCATCGCCCGCCATGCAGCCCGTGCTGGATACCATCCGGCGCGTGGCCGATACCGAAGCCAATGTCCTGATTCTGGGCGAAAACGGTACGGGAAAGGACTTGGTAGCCCGCGAGATTCACCGGCTGTCGGGCCGGGCGGGTGGGGCCTTTGTCAACGTCGATGTGGGCGCATTGACCGAGTCGCTGTTTGAGAGCGAACTCTTCGGCTACGTGCGGGGTGCGTTTACCGATGCCCGCGAAGACCGGGCGGGGCGGTTCGAGGAAGCGCAGGGCGGCACTATTTTTCTGGATGAAATTGGCAATATCGGCCCCATGCAGCAGGCTCGGCTGCTTACGGTGCTGGAACAGCGGCAGGTTACGCGTGTAGGGTCGGGCAAGGCGCGGCCCATCGATGTGCGGCTGCTCTGCGCCACCAACGCCGATCTGTACGGTGCGACGCTCGCTGGTGCGACACTCGCCGGTGCGACTCCGTTTCGGCGCGATTTGCTGTACCGCATCAATACCATCGAAATCAGACTGCCCGCCCTGCGCCACCGCCCCGACGATATTTTGCCGCTGGCAGAAAGTTTTCTGAAGGGATTCAGCCGGCAATACAACCGTCAGGTAACGGCTATCGACCCTGCGTTTGCCCGGCAACTGCGTCAGTACAGCTGGCCGGGTAACGTGCGCGAACTGCGTCACACCATTGAACGCGCCGTAATTCTGCATCAGAGCCAGGGTTCCCTGACGGGTACAAACTGGCAACCCGGCCCCGATCAGTCGGGCGGATCTATGGCTGGAAACGACGCAGCCAACAACCCCCAACCGCTGGAAGAAATGGAACGACGACTCATTGAACAGGCCATGCAGCAGTTCAGCGGCAACATCAGTGACGTAGCCCGCACGCTGGGACTGTCGCGGCAGGCCCTGTACCGGCGGTTAGAAAAATACGGACTATGAACCGCTTTCTGCTTGGAATCGGCTGGCGCATGGGCGGTCTGGTAGGTAGCACCTGGCTGGCAGTCTGGCTGTATATGGTGCCGGGCTGGCCACTGGCGGCCGGGCTAGCGGGACTGGTTCAGGTCTGGATTGTGGTGAATCTGTACCGATACGTAACCGGCCTGAACCGGAAGTTTGGCCGCTTTCTGGAAGCCGTGCGCTACGCTGATTTTACCACTACGTTCCGCGCCGATCAGGGGCTGGGGCCGGGTTTTCGGACTGTAAATGAGCAGTTCAACGCCGTGCTGGATGCGTTTCGGCAGGCCCGCGCCGAAACCGAAACCAACCTCCACTACCTCAACACCATTGTGCAGCACGTGACCGTTGGGTTGCTGTCTTTCGATGCGCAGGGGCGGGTAGAACTCGTAAACCCAACCACCCTGCGGCTGCTGGGTACATACCGGCTTCGGCAACTCTCCGATTTGGAAGCCGACCATCCCAAACTGGTGCAATGGCTTCAATCGGTCAGTGCTGGCAGTACGTTTGTGTATCAGACCGACGACGATGCCGCCGAGCTGTCTATGCGCCGAACGTCGGTGCGGTTGCGGGGGCGGCTCGTTACGCTGGTGTCGCTCCAGAACATCCGGCCCGAACTGGCCCGCAAAGAACTCGAAGCCTGGCAGAACCTGACCCGCGTACTGCGTCACGAAATCATGAATTCTATCACGCCCATCGTTTCGTTGACCGGCACGATGGAGCAGATTATCGAAACCGATCTGGCCCCCGGCCTGCCGCCCGATACCACGCCCGCGCCCGTTACCGACGCCCTCGCCGATTTACGGCTGGCCCTGACCACCATCAGCAGGCGGGGCCAGGGCGTCATGAAGTTTGTGGATGCTTACCGTCATTTTACCACGCTGCCCCCGCCCCGCCTGACCGACGTAGCCGTGGAGCCAATCCTGAATCGGGTGCTGCAACTCGTGCGGGCCAATCTACCCGCTAAAGACGCACCCCGTATTACGCTGCGCCCCCTGCCCGCCAACCTGCGTATTCAGGCCGACGCCGATCAGATCGAGATGGTGTTACTCAACCTGCTGCGCAACGCCGTGGAGAGTTTCAGCCACTGGCCCGACCCCGCCATCTGGCTCGACGCCGACACCCGGTCTGGCTACCCCGTAATCCGCATCACCGACAACGGCCCCGGCATCGACCCGGCAGCAATCGACAAGATTTTTATTCCCTTCTTCACCACAAAAAGCACGGGCTCAGGTATTGGATTAAGCCT
Organism: Spirosoma sp.; assembly: GCA_014377625.1. Taxonomy (GTDB): domain Bacteria; phylum Bacteroidota; class Bacteroidia; order Cytophagales; family Spirosomataceae; genus Spirosoma. The sequence continues at coordinate 23,420 of JACMPG010000109.1, read as the reverse complement.
GTCGCGGCAGATTATGCAGCAGCATGGCGGGCAGATCGTGGTTGAATCGGTGGTGGGACAGGGCAGCACCTTCACGCTCCGGTTCGGCTGAAACGTACTGCGCAAAACCTAAAAGGTATTTTGGAGACCTTTTAGGTTTCTCACTCCAGCCCGTCGCGGATTTGCTCCAGAAATGCCTTAATGTGCTGGAGTTTGGCGATGTAGCGGGCGTTTTCGCGCTGGCGGTTGGCGCGGGTGTTCAGGTATTCGCGGGCACCGGGCAGGGTGTAGCCCTGGTTCTGAGTCAGATCCAGGATCTCGCGCAGGTGGTCAATGTCGGCGCGGGTATATTGGCGTTTGCTGGCCCCGTTTTTTTTGGGTTGCAGGCTCTCGAACTTGCTTTCGTAGAAGCGCACCTTCGAGGTATTGATGCCAAACAGGGTGGCCACCTCAGTAATGCTATAATACAGTTTCTCGCCCGGCTCCATCTGGCAAACTTCCGGCCCCGCCTGTACAAACGCAAGTTTTCGCGTAATTTTGCCCATTAATTTGTTGATGTAGTGTACCATTTCACTGATAACTGGTAACTGCTTACTGATAACTGCTACAATGACTTCTTCCGAAATACGTCGCCACTTTTTGCAATTCTTCCAGGATAAACAACACCTGATTGTTCAGTCGGCTCCGCTGGTGGCCAAAAATGATCCCACGCTCATGTTCAATAATTCGGGCATGGCGCAGTTCAAAGACTTTTTCCTCGGCAATGGCACCCCCCCCGCCCGGCGCGTGGCCGACACCCAGAAATGCCTGCGCGTGTCGGGTAAGCACAACGACCTTGAAGACGTGGGGTTCGATACGTATCACCATACCATGTTCGAGATGCTGGGCAACTGGTCGTTCGGCGATTACTTCAAAAAAGAAGCCATAGAATGGGCGTGGGAACTGCTGACGGAGGTGTATAAACTGCCCAAAGACCGGCTTTACGTATCGGTGTTTGGGGGCGACGAAACCGACGGCGTGGCGTTTGATCAGGAAGCGTTCGACCTCTGGAAGCCTATCGTGGGCGAAGACCGGATTATCTACGGCAACAAGAAAGACAACTTCTGGGAAATGGGCGAGACGGGGCCGTGCGGACCCTGTTCCGAAATCCACGTCGATTTGCGCAGCCCGGACGAAGTAGCCGAAACCCCCGGCAAAGACCTCGTCAACGCCGACCATCCGCAGGTGGTTGAAATCTGGAACCTCGTATTCATGCAGTTCAACCGCAGGGCCGATGGGTCGCTGGACGAACTACCCGCCCGGCACGTCGATACGGGCATGGGTTTTGAGCGGCTGTGCATGGCTATTCAGGGTAAGAAATCGAACTACGATACGGACGTGTTTACCGGTACGATTCAGGTCATCGAAGAACTTTCGGGCCTGACCTACGGCGGCACAATGAGTAAGCAAGACGTGGCGATGCGCGTCATTGCCGACCATATCCGGGCCGTTGCGTTTGCTATTTCTGACGGACTCATGCCGGGCAACGCCAAAGCGGGGTACGTGATTCGGCGGATTCTGCGCCGGGCCATCCGGTACGGGTATTCGTACCTGAACCTGACCGAGCCGTTCATGACCAAACTCGTGCCAACGCTGGCCATCCAGTTTGCCGAGGTCTTCCCTGATCTCAACGCCCAGCGTGATTTTGTGGCAACGGTCATCCGTGAAGAGGAAATCGCCTTCCTGCGAACCCTCGGCACGGGACTAGTGCGCGTCGATCAGATTATCAACGAGTTACAGGCGAATAGTCAATCTGAAATTCCCGGCGAGACGGTGTTTGAGCTGAATGACACCTTCGGTTTCCCCGCTGACCTGACCGCGCTCATCGCCCGCGAGAAGGGTCTGAGTATTGATGAAGCTGGTTTTCAGAAAGCCTTGCAAGAACAGAAAACGCGGTCGCGCAAAGATGCCCAGGCTTCGGCGGGCGACTGGATCGAGCTGAACGACGCCAATGCGGGGTCGCGGTTTGTGGGGTATGACGAGACCGAAACACAGACCAGCATCCTGAAATACCGTACTGTGCAGAACAAGCAGGGCCGGCAGTACCAGATTGTACTGGCCGAAACGCCGTTCTATGCTGAATCGGGCGGGCAGGTTGGCGATACAGGTCAACTGGTTTTGACTGGTCCCGACGGACAGCAGACGATTCGGATTGTCGATACGAAGAAAGAAAACGACCTCTCCGTGCTGATTGCCGACGGTGCCGATCTGGACGAGGCTCTGGAATCGGCTACGATGGTCAACGCCCAGGTCGATGGCAGACGGCGGATGGAGATTGCCAGTAACCACACCGCTACGCACCTGCTTCACGCGGCTCTGCGCGAGGTGCTGGGTACGCACGTAGCGCAAAAAGGCTCCTATGTCGGGCCCGATTCGCTGCGGTTCGATTTTTCGCACTTCAGCAAAGTTGACGATGCCCAGCTTGCCAAGGTGGAACGCATCGTAAACACGAAAATCCGCGAAGATATCCGGCTCGACGAGCAGCGTAATGTACCCATCGAGCAGGCGAAAGGGATGGGTGCGACGGCTCTGTTCGGCGAGAAGTACGGCGATTTTGTGCGGGTCATCACGTTCGATCCCGGCTATTCCGTTGAGCTTTGTGGTGGTACGCACCTGCCCAGTACGGGCCACATCGGGCTGTTCAAGTTCACGAGCGAAGGCTCCGTCTCGACCGGCGTCCGGCGTATCGAAGCCGTTACGGCGGCTGGCGCGGGGCAGCTCGTCAATGAGCAAATGGCCGTTGTCAGCGAACTAAAAGAACTGCTCAAGTCGCCCAAAGACGTTGTGAAAGCGGTACAGACGCTGCTGGACGAGCGCAGTGCGTTACAGAAACAGATTGACGCCCTGCAAAACGAGAAGGTGCAGCAAATCAAAAACCAGTTGCTGGAAAAAGTAGAATCGGTAAACGGGGACGCCGGACCGGGGTATTCACGCATTGTCGAGCGCGTTAACGTACCGAATGCCGACGCCCTGAAGCAACTGGCTTACGATTTGAAAGCCAAAATTGATAACCTCGCGCTGGTACTGGGGGCCGACATCAATGGAAAACCACAACTCGCCGTCATGCTACCCGATTCTTTGATCGAAGGCAAAAAGATGAACGCCGGGCAGATTGTGAAAGAACTCGCCAGGAATATTAAAGGCGGGGGCGGAGGTCAGCCGTTTTTTGCCACAGCGGGCGGCTCCGATGCCAGCGGGTTGGATGCGGCTCTGGCGCAGGGACGGGAGATTTTAGCATAAACCAGAACGTGCATGGTCATCGGCCACAACTCTGAAACACAACAAACCAGATAACCCCATGCGTAATCAGTCAAGAAGATCATTTGTTAAACATAGTGTGGCCGCCGGCATTGGTGCCGGCTTCCCCAATGCAGCCCCCAAAAATATGTTTGTTCACCACGTGCTGTTTTACCTCAAGAATCCTGATAATGAAACCGACCGGGCCAAACTGCTGGAAGGACTGAACATGCTGGCCAAAGTGCCTACCATTAAACTGGTGCACATTGGCACACCAGCCGCCACAAACCGCGCTGTTATCGATCGCGACTACGCCTTTTCCTGGTTGTGCTTTTTCGATAGTCCAGCCGATGAGGAGAGTTATCAGAAACACCCGATTCACGACGATTTCCGGAACGATTACGCGTCGCTGTGGGAGAAGGTCATTATCTATGATGCCGTTGGTCCAAAACGCTGATTTAAACTGCTATGGTCGTAACTGACTACGGCCATAGCGGGAATAATTCAACCGGGTCAGGTGCGGTTCTGACGCAGGATCGGGATATTTCAGGTCAATAAAGTAAACCCTGTTTTATGCATCGTCGAACGTTTCTCCAGACTTCCGTTGTGGCAGCCGTAAGCCAGTTGAGCCTGACGCTGCCGCAAGCCAGTGAACTGCCGGACCCTACGCCCGCGAAACTGCCGCGCTGGCGGGGTTTTAACCTGCTCGAAAAATTTGTAGCCGGTACCAGCGGACCCGAACCCGCCGGGCCATATAAGGAGCAGGATTTTGAGCTGATTGCCAATTGGGGGTTCAACTTCGTACGGCTGCCGATGTCGTACCGTTGCTGGACCCCCGCCGACCCGGCCCGCTGGACCGAACTGGACGAAACCGTGCTGCGCGAGGTCGATCGGGCGGTGGAATTCGGGAAGCGATACAACCTGCACGTAAACCTGAACCTGCACCGCATTCCGGGCTATTGCGTGAACCCACCCGCCGAACCGCTCAATCTCTGGACCGACGACCGCGCCCTGGAAGCCGCCGTTTTTCAGTGGAAACACCTGGCCCAACGCTACAAAGGCCGCCCCAACCGCGAGGTCTCGTTCGACCTCATTAACGAACCCAACACAGACGAAGCGGCCTACGTCCGCGTCATCACGGCCCTGGTCGAGGGTATTCGTTCCGTTGATCCTGACCGGCTCATTATTGCCGACGGGCTGCAATACGGTACCAAACCAGTGGTTGCGCTGGCCAGCCTGAAGCTGGGGCAGAGTACGCGGGGCTATTTGCCCATGAACGTGAGCCATTACAAAGCGGAGTGGGTACAACTGCCGAAAGACTCGTCCCCGCCCACCTGGCCCGCCAACTGGATGGGGGTGACCTGGAACGCACAAACGCTGCAAAACATAGCCATCGCGCCCTGGCAGAAGCTCGAAAAACAGGGCGTTGGCGTACACGTGGGCGAGTGGGGCTGCTATAACAAAACCCCGCACGATGTGGCGCTGCGCTGGATGGAAGACCAGCTAAAACTCTGGCAGGCAGCGGGCTGGGGCTGGTCGCTCTGGAATTTTCGGGGGGCGTTTGGCATCCTCAACAGCTACCGCACCGACGTATCCTACAAAGATTACAAAGGCATGAAGTTAGATGAGAAGATGCTGGCGTTGCTACGGAGATATTGAAAAACTGCTTTCAGGCTCAAATCGCTAACTCAAAAAGCTTCTGAAGGATTTTAAACATAACATAACCATAAAACATCTGTAACACCCGGGCCGGGACAGAAACCTACCTTTGGAAAACCAACCGGCAGGTATGAACCGTCGCGATCTTATACGCTATGCTGGGGCTGGCTTAGCCACCCTGTCCACTCCCCACCTCATTACTGCGCAGCCAGCCCCATTTACCAAACGCCGGGCCTTGCGCATTGCTCACCTCACCGACGTTCACGTGCAGCCTGTTGTGGGAGCCGCAAAAGGCTTTGCCCGCTGTTTGCACCACGTACAAAGTCTGCCTGATAAACCAGACTTGATCCTGAACGGGGGCGACGCCATTATGGAAGCACACGGTCGCAGTAATGATAGTGTGAAGCGGCAATGGAAACTGTATAACGATGTTTTAAGCAGCGAAAACGCCTTTCCTGTTTTGAACTGTATTGGCAACCATGACATCTGGTGTAAAGCCGAAACAAAAGAAGCGTTCGACGGGGGTAAACAGTGGGCGATGGATGAACTGCAATTACCAAAACGCTACTACAGTCTCGATAAAAACGGCTGGCACATCGTAGTGCTTGACAGTGTGCAACCAAAGACGGACGGAAGCTGGTACACCGCCCACGTAGATGAGGAACAGTACGACTGGCTTGAAACCGATCTGAAAAATACCTCCACCCAAACGCCTGTTCTCATCGTGTCGCACGTGCCGATTCTGGCCGCCTGTGTTTTCTTCGACGGCAAACGCTTCGATGGCGACAACTGGAACGTACCGTCGCGCTGGATGCATAGTGATACGGTCCGGCTGATGAACCTTTTCAGTCAATATGCTAATGTAAAAGCAGCCCTGAGCGGTCATATTCACCTTACCGACCGTGTCGATTATAACGGCGTTACCTACTACTGCAACGGAGCCGTGAGCGGAGCCTGGTGGTTTGGTAAATATCATCACACCCCCGCCGGATATGCCATCGTCGATCTGTTTGATGATGGAACGGTTGAGAACCGCTATGTAGGCTACAACGTTTAGTAGCGAGGATACTAATCCGCATTACAGATGCAGAATATTAAAGACCTTTTCCCGGTATTCCCCCGGTCCGGTCGGGTGGAGTGGCTCGGCATCCGCCCCGAACGGCGTGGCCCGGTTCTGGTGGTTGACAGCGTAGAAGCGTCGGCAGATGCGGGCCTGCTGGGCGATCATTACAGCGGGCAAAGCGGTAACCGGCACGTAACGCTGATCCAGGCCGAACACCTGCCCGCCGTAGCCGTTCTGACGGGTCGCGCCGAACTTGACCCGGCTTTGCTGCGCCGGAACATCGTACTATCGGGCCTGAACCTGCTGGCACTCAAAGATCAAACCGTTCAGATTGGCGATCCCGAACACGGGCCGGTGATCCTGGAAATTACGGGTCAATGCCATCCCTGCTCCAAAATGGAAATCGCACTGGGGCCGGGCGGCTACAATACCCTGCGGGGCCACGGCGGCATGACGGCACGGGTGGTACAGGGCGGTATAATCCGGGTGGGCGACGCTGTTGTGGTGCTTACCGAAGCTACGGCTCCTTCAGCGGCTCCGGGTCAGGCATGATACCGCTGGGTTTGGTGTAGCCCTGCCGGAAGCGGTTGCGCAGTTGCTGAACGGTGTTGATGAGGGTGTAGTCGTCAGCTTTAAGCAGAAATTCATCGTCCAGGTCGCAGAAATCGTAGAAGTGGTCAATATCGGCGTTTTTGAGATCGGTAGCCTGATCGACCAGCAGCCGGAAGCGTTCCAGCGCCAGCGCGTGCCGTCGGTCCTGTTGCATAATATAATACGCCTTCCGGTCTGATTTTGGGCGTTTACCGAACAGTTCGTACAACAGCGTTACGCCCGCACCATCGGCAGCCCGGTCAAACGCCTGCGCGCCCGTCACTTTTTTGGAAGCCGTTGGCTCGTCCAGAATTTGCTGAATTTCGCGTTTTACCTCTTCGTATCGCTTGGCCGTCACGGTCACCTCGGCAAGGTCAATGACGCGGTAAGGCATGGGAGGCAGCGCCTTTGCCACGAGTATCGGGTTGTCGGAGCCGTCGTAGCGAATGCCGGTGCGGTTATGGAGCTGACTGGTTAGGATTAGGGAGTCGCCGGTTTGTACGGTCAGGAAAAAACGCCCCGCGGGGTTGGTGCGGCCCCGTTGTTGCGTGCGTTTATTGATGATCGTCACCTTATCGACCGGCTTCTGCGTGGTCTGGTCAACGACTGTCCCAATCACGTACCGCCCCTGCGCCCACGAGGTGTTGGTGAGTAGGAGGAAGGAGAACAGAAAGAGAGGTAAGGTGTACCGGGGCATTGGAGCAATGGTTTTAACCGGTACGCCGGCGCGGCAGAGAGACAGAGATTGTCACAAAGTTAACGGAGTAGAGTGACGCAAATTCTCTGTTTTCTCTGTGAAATCCTCCCTCTCTCTGTGTTAAAATTTTCTAAAACAAATTCACCACCCGTGCCAGGCCTGCCGAAATCAGCAGCACCCCGGCCACAAAGCCAAGCCCTACGTACAGGCCAAACCCCTCGGCAATGAACCCGACAATGGGAGGTCCCACCAGAAAGCCGATGAAACTAAACGTGGCAAACGTGGCCAGCCCGGCAGCGGGTGGAATACCCGGTACCCGCAGCGCAGCCGCATACAGCACCGGCGCCCCCAGCGAACAGCCCGCCCCCAGAATAGCAAAGCCCATTAAGCCCGTGATGGGGTAGGGCAGCACAATGGCCACCACCAACCCCAGCGCGGCTACCACGCCCCCAATCTGGAGCCAGCGTTTGCCGCCTATTTTGGGGATAATGGCGTCGCCGGTGAACCGGAAGGCGGTCATCGTCAGCGAGAACGCGGCAAAGCCCAAAGCGGCTACCTGCGCCCTCGCCCCCAGGCTTTCGCGCAGGTACACCGCGCTCCAGTCGAAAGCCGCCCCCTCGCCCATGGCCAGGGCCAGACCAATGAGAATCATCAGCAGCAGGTTACGGTTGGGCATCACAAACGACGAGCCAGTTTTCTCACCCGCGGCCGACCGGCTGCTCGACGGAATGGTTGCCAGCAACGGGCGAATCAGAAACGTCAGGATCAGCACTACCCCGGCCATCGCCATCACGTGGGTGGCGGGTGGTACGTGCAGCGCAATGATCGCCCCGGCAATGCCTGACCCCAGTAACCCGCCCAAACTCCACATGCCATGACACGACGACATGATCACGATGCCCTGCGCCCGCTCCAGGTTGGTAGCCGCTGTGTTCATGGCCACGTTGATGAGCGCACCCGCCAGCCCGGCCAGAAATAAACCCACCACTACCCATGCCGTGCTGGGCGCGTTGATGGGGATGCACATGGACAGGGCCAGCCCCACCGCCGACCAGAAACACGCCCCCGCTTCGCCCAGCCGCGCAATGATTCGGCCCGACAGCGGGTTCATGACCAACAAACCGGCGGGCAGCGCGAACAGCACCAGCCCCAGCTCAGCCTCCGACAGTCCCAGCTTCTGCTTCACAAACGGGATGTGCGACACCCAACTGCCGAACAGCAGACTGTCGGACGAGAATACCAGCCCCACGGCCAGTGCCTGCGGGGTCAGGAAAAACGTCCTGAGGTTCTGAGCAAACCGATTTCGGTAGCCGGATTTAGTAGCAATACCTGTATTCATGGTACAAAAATAGCCGGTAACGTCCGGCTATCCTGTCAATTTGTTGTCGATGACTTACTTACTTATTCATGCTCAGCGTCGTCTCGTTCTTGAGATACCCGGCCATTGCCTTACGCAGTTTCATTACCTTCGGCAGTGATACGCCCTGAATATAGGGCTGGTCGGGATGCAGCGAAAAGTAGTTCTGGTGGTACTTCTCGGCGGGGTAGAACACCTCGATGGGCGTAACCTCCGTCACGACCTTGCCGTTGTAATGGCCCGACTTGTTCACCTCATTGATGGTGGCCAGAATAGCGGCTTTCTCGGCGGGGGTGCGGTAAAAGGCCACCGAGCGGTAGTCGCGGCCTACATCCGGTCCCTGCCGGTTGAGTTGGGTGGGGTCATGCCCGGCAAAGAAAGCCTCCAGCAACTGGTTGTAGCTAATCACTTTCGGGTCGTAGTAAACCTGTACCGATTCGGCGTGGCCGGTGCGGTCGGTGCCTACCTGCTCATAGGTCGGGTTTTTGACATCGCCCCCGGCATAGCCCGAAATCACTTCGCGAACGCCTTTTAGCTGGCTCATACCCTCTTCCATAGCCCAGAAACAACCGCCCGCAAACGTGGCTACGGCCTCGCCCGCTTTAGGTTTGGGTAATTCGGCAAAACTCCGGTCCTGACCCAGTGCGCAACCCGCCGTCAGCAGCAGGCTCAGCACGTATCCATATATCGTCTTCATCGTGTTTTTTGGTTCAATTGGTTAATTTATAAACGATACAAACGTCCATCCGGTTTCCCTATCCTCTATTGATAGGTTATCTCTCCCTACTCGTTTAGTACAGTCAATTACAAAGTCATTTGCCCTTTAGTATAGGAAGATATTCCCACGCACGAGGCAGGAATGGGCCGATTACCGCCACGCCTTGCCTAAGACCTCACCGGCGGGGCGGGATTGGGGGCTGTACTGATCGCGTTCGCGGTGGCGGGGGCTGGTGTTCATGAACCACTTCCAGGCAAAACCACCCGCAAACCAGGGCTGGGGCCATACGGCAGTCAGCAACGCTTCGCAGGCGCGGGCCTGAGCAATGGGGTTGTCGGTACAGTCGGTGTCGGACTCCCACGGTCGGCGGGCGGTATGATCGCAGGCTCGATATCCGAATTCGGTGAACAGAATCGGCTTTTGTTGCTGGCTGCTCAGTTTTTGCAGGGCGTCTAAATGTGGTTTCCAGCCCCGGACTATCTGCGACACCGACGGGTTGCGGGCGTCCGAAAGCGGAAAATACCCATCCACCCCAATGTAATCCAGCTGGTCCCAGAACGGGATGCTGGCGTAGCGATCCCAGTTGGCTGCGTAGGTTAGCTTACCCCGATACACCTGTCGTACCTGTCCAATAAGTTTACGCCAGTAATCAGGCCGGGCCACGGCAAAGCGGTCCAGTTCGGTGGTAATGCAAAACAGATCCACGTGCAGGGAGTCGGCCAGACGGGCAAAATGCAGGACGTACTGGCTGTAATCATGCTCGAACGTCTGCCAGTCGGCTTCGGTCTGAAATTCAAGGTCGAGGTGGGAGCCGCCCTGCATCCAGACGTGGGGTTTGAGCATAGTTTTCAGCCCTTTTCGTTGGGCCATCTTTATGGTTTCTGCTACGCCCGCCGGGGTTTCGCCCCACCACTGCCCATATTTTCGCCCTTCTTTGGGTAGGTTTTCGCTGAAATAAAAGCGGTTGTCGCCTTTCCGGTTGAAGCCGTACGGTACAACGGCCACCCAGTCGGCACCCATCTGGCGCACCGGAGTCAGTGCTGCCGAATCGGGCCGTTCGGGAGGAGCTACCAGATTAACACCTTCAATTTTTGGCCCGGCATACCGAAACGGGGGGGCAGGCTGGCAACTAAGCAGCGCGATAACGAGCAGAAAAAAGCAGACAGGCATAGTAGGTTCGTAAAAAGCCTAAATTAACGTATGCTATGAGATTTTAGGCTGGTAATCAGTATTTTAAGAGAATATATGAGCCGAAAACGGTAGGTTTAAGCAGGGCCGTACATTAGTTGCCCTTGTGTTGTATCTGGCTTACTGCTGCCGGCAGAGTTTTTGCACCGGAATTTACTACATCCATTCCACACTACTGGCGGCTTGTTATCCCGAACGTGCCCATTGGTATCGTAGGCTAAAAGGCTGTGTCGCTGAGATTATGGATTATTGTCAGCAGCCCTATCCATATAAAATTATGATGTATGTACCTGTTTCATTACCCTGTATATTGGAATAAGTACCTTACGGTCAGAGGCAAATACCGCTTAAGCACAGATTAGGCTGTTTCCAATGGGTAGATTAATTGACCATGATATTCTGCCTTTACCTTATATTTCTCGCTCAATGATAACCCATATATTTACCAGCCGGTAGCCTCTATTTTAGCGAGTCTCCCTAATTTCTAAGAAACTTACGTTCAGGTTCTGTAAGCCTAAAAAATCATTAGGTTACCACCCGGCTTTGCCAGTACGTTCAATCAATTGCCTACTGGCCTGATTTGGGCTTCCGGCGCGAACCGCGTTTTTTAGTATTGTCGGCTGGGGTATCCCTGGTGGTTTCAGCTTTGGCCGGTCCCTGATAGATGCTGATGGAGTTAGTGCCGTCGTTCTGGTTGATAACCGTTTCTGAATCGCCCGACTGCGACACACTTACCGACTGCCCCGGCTCTTTGCCCGGACCTCCGCCCTGGGTAATGGTGGCCACGTTGCCCCCACCCGATTGAGTAATAACGGCCCGGTTGCCTGACGAACTGCCTTGACTAATAACAGAAGTATTACCCTTGCCTTCCTGCACTACCGTCACCTCGTGCGGTGTGCCAGATTGCGTGACAGTAGCCCTATTTTGTGCCTGTACAGTGGCGGCTGCCAGCAAAGCCGAACCAAAAAAGAAGAATCGTTTCATGATAGTCTTAGAAGTAAAGCGTGGTACGCGATGGAACAACGAATAAACGCGGAATTAGTACAGCAATGGTTATCAAACGGTAGGAAAAAAACAAAGCCGGGGCATCTGTCAGACACCCCGGCTTTATGTATTGATAATGCACTAAGCTTGACTTTAGCCTTTTGAAGTATAAGTACTGCCGTTTGCAGGGGGTATTGGGCTTTTAGGTCGTTTATTTTTGAACGTCAGGTTGAAAAACCAGACATTCAAAAATTCAGAAACCCTGCATTTTCGCCCAAACAAGCCAATTTAGGGCATTCCCAAAAGGCTAAAGTCAAGCTAAGGTATTATCGTACTTTGGGTAATCATGGCGTTGTTGCCCGAACCCGACTGCATCAGATGACCCACATTACCGGGACCACCTGGTGCTGAGGTCTGCATCACGGTAGCCGTGTTATTGCTGCCCATTTGCGTCGCTACTGAGCCAACTACACCGCCGTCGAGGATATTCATATCACCCATTTGGGTGATGGTAGCCTTCAAAGTAGTGCCCTCCTGATACAATTTGGCGGTGTTCATGTTGCCGGTTTGCATCAGCGTAGCTATGTTGCCACCCGTACCTGCGCCATTGGCCTGATAGAGGTTGCCCGTATTTGTGTTACCAGTCTGGGTCACGGTAGCACTGCTTCCCGTTGAGGCAACGCCGGTCATGATGGAGTTACCTGCGCCATTGGTAATGGCTACGGCACGTCCCTGGCTGATGAGGGCATTGTTTAGATTACCACTCACTTGGTTGATTGTAGCCTTGTTGTTGATGGCCGAACCAAGATCATCACGGCCCTGATTGATAATGGCTTCGCTGTTGCTGGTGCCATCACCCTGCGTAATGGTGGCTGAGTTGCCGCTCGAACTGGCCGTACCTACACTGGGGGCTGAACCCTGAACAATCTGGGCGAAGTTATCGCCTGAACCACCCTGGGTAATACCTGCCTTATCGTTGGTTGAGGTAGAATTACCGCCAAACGCCTGAAAGATGTAAGCATCTGTATTGTTGGAAGCTGCCGTCTGGGTAATAGTGGCCGTATTGCTGGTTGCAACGCCTAATATACCAACTTGTATAAAGGCTACGCTTCCGTTCGTACCTGCCTGCGTTATGGTTGCTTCGCCACTTTTGTCCAGACCAAAGTTCAGCACGCCCTGTAAGATAGTGCCGAAATTGCCTGTGCCCGTCTGGGTAATTGTTGCCTTACTCGCTCTCGATTCGCCCGACTGAGCACCCTGCTCAATTTCGGCGGTGTTTCCGGCAGCTGATTGCACAATGGTAGCCATACTTCCAGCCGACCGGCCAGTTGATGTTCCGTTTTCGTCCGAAATCGTTGCCCCCTGACCAATGAGTGCCTTGTTGTTGTCGGCTGTCTGGGTAACGGTTGCCGTATTACTAACCGACTCAGCCGCTACACCCGGCGTAAAATTCATATCGCCAGGGCTTGTTTTACCCTGATTGATGGTAGCTGTACTGCTGTTTACGCCTGTGAGGGGTTGCAGAACGTTGTCGTCAGCAAAACCCTGATAAATCTTGCCCGTATTATCTTTCGAGGTATTGGACTGATTTACTGTACCCATGTTCATCATACCATTCTGACGAACTTCGCCCGTGTTGCGCTGGCTGTCGTTGTTCTGGTTGACACCTGCCGTGTTGCCATCGCCTTTCTGGTAGGTACCCGCAAAGTTGCCATTGCCCCCGGCGGCACCTACGCTGGCGGCTATTGCGCCACCCCCGCTGTTGTCGCTCTGGTTGATGGTGGCTTTGTTGCCGTTCCCACCCAACTGCGTAGCATAGGCCCGGTTGCCGTTGGAGCCGTTGTTCTGGTTCACGGTAGCCGTGTTGGATGTAGCACCGGTTTGGCTGGTAGCCCCAAAGTTGCCAAAGTTAGTTGCTGTGCCCGACTGCACCTGACTGATGGTGGAAACCTGCCCGTTACCAGTCTGAGCCGCAACGGCCGTTTGGCTGGTTCCGTTCTGGTTAACGGTCGATACGTTCTGGGCGTAGGAAGTGGTTGCAAACCCTATAAGGGCTATACCACCAAAAATAAGTTTTTTCATAACTATTGGAGGATTAAAATAAACTGACTAAATGTGGAAATAAAAGTGTGATGCACTTGTGTTGGCTTATAGGCCACTTCGTAGAACAGAGCGTGGATGGCTGCCTGTCTGTAGCAGCCCCGTATCAATAACAAACTGCCACCAATTGCGCATGGTACAATTGATATAAGCTATCAGGATGTGCCAGTATATGCTACAGCACAGAGACCGGTTCAAACTAATCATCGTGTGGAGACGTAGTGCATCTCCGTAGGAATCCGGTTGCCCAGATACCTGCTATCCGGATATTATGTACTGCAATGGGTGTTAGTTAATGGAACAGGGTGTGAAATGGCAATATTGAAATCGCACCAGATTACGTAATGTGGGCCCAATAATACGGCGATAATCTTTTAAAAGCCGCATTTGAATGAACATGACATTACGCAGACAACAAGCTGGCTCACCTACAATTTGTTCAACTTTTTCCTCTAAAAACGTAAAATCACGTGAATTATGAGATTTTTAGGCTGGTAATCAGCCCTTTAAAAGGGGATGTAAGCTGAAACTGGTAGGTTTAAGCAGGGCGACTTGTCATCCCAAACGCGCTTATCAGCTCGGGAGGAGCTACCAGATTAATACCTTCAATTTTTGGCCCGGCATACCGAAACGGGGGAGCAGGCTGGCAACTAAGCAGCGCGATAGTGAGCAGAAAAAAGCAGACAGGCATAGTAGATTCGTAAAAATCCTAAATTACAACCTGTAACGTCAAACATCCATGAAACAACTCCTCCTCTTCTGCGCCGTCAGCCTGTTAACCGGCATCAGTTGCGCTCCACCCGAACCGGAACTTCGGTTTAGCCGCTACTTTGTGGCCTCTGAAAGCTTCGAGTCGGTGGGCGTATTCGACGTCGATAATAATGATACGCTCGATCTGGTATCCGGCGACTTCTGGTACGAAGGGCCGTTATTCAGGCGTCGACACCTGATCAGCAACCAGCCCCGGCACGATGAATATTACGACGATTTTTCCACGATTCCGATGGATGTCAATGCGGATGGCAACATAGACTTTGTGACGGGTGGATGGTTTGGCAAGTCGATACGATGGCTCGAAAACCCTGGCAAGCCCGCTGTGCTGACCAACAAGCCGTGGATCGTACACGAGATTATGACGGTGGGCAATGTAGAAACGGCCCGCGCCTGGGATGTTGACGCCGATGGTACGCCCGATATTGTACCCAACACGCCCAACAAACCGCTTGGCTACCTCAAACTCAAAACACCCGGTGTGTTTGAGCGCGTCAGCGTAGCCCCCACGCAGGGGCATGGGCTGGGCTTTGGCGATGTCAATGGCGATGGGCGGGGCGACCTTATCGTAAGCGATGGCTGGCTTGAAGCGCCTGTTAACCGCACCGCCGGCGACTGGACGCTGCATCCCGAGTTTTCGCTCGGCACGGCCAGCATACCGGTTATCGTGGCTGATGTAAATGCCGATGGTCTGACCGACCTGATTGTGGGACAGGGCCACAGCTACGGCCTGCACTGGTACGAACAGACCCGCTCACAATCCGGACAGCGCGGCTGGACGAAACACGGGATCGACGACAAAAACTCGCAGTATCATACCCTCGAATGGACCGACATCACTGGCGATGGTAAACCCGAACTCATTACGGGCAAACGCTTCCGTGCGCACAACGGCAATGATCCCGGTTCCAACGACTCGGTTGGGTTGTATTATTTTACGTGGGACGCTACCAGCCGTCAGTTTACAAAACATCCCATCGCCTACGGTTCGGCAGGTGCGGGCAAAGGAACCGGTATCTATTTCGTCATCGCTGATCTCCGCAAAACGGGCCGCAAAGACATCATCGTAGCGGGAAAAGACGGGTTGGTGGTGTTTTTTAGGGAGTAGGTCGTACAAGCCTACCAAATTATAGCTTCCGCCACCTCCCGTCCTGTCTGCAACGCTGCGTTCAGCGATGGATAAGCGGTTTGATCGCCACACTGGTAGAGGGTATCGGTCAGGCGCAGCGACTCTCGCTGAAGGCTCGTGGGTGGGTAGGCGGGTAGGGCCTGGGGCAGGTGATACGTGCGCAGGTGCCGCCACTGCGCTGGCGAGCCTGCCGGTCCGTTGGTGCCAAACCAGTCGGTTAGTTCGCGCCGGATGCGGGCGGTCAGGGCGGCTTCGTCAATGGTGTCCATGCCCTGCGTACTGACCGAAATCAGCGACTGACCGGCGGGGGCGTAATCGGGAGCTACGTCGCTGATGACGCACATGTTATGAGTGGCCGCACTGCGCCGGGGGTTTAGTATCAGCAGTTTTTCGGCGTTAGGACTCTGCGGAGCGGCAAAATACGTGCAGGTGGTGTGGTTAAACGCCGTGGGGGCCGGGGCGGGGCGGTTGGTGAGCCGGGCGGCCTGCGCGGCATCGACCGCCATGACCACTACGGGGGCGGTCAGCGTCTCGCCCGAATCGAGCCGGACGGTTGTCCCGTCGATTTGCCGGACCAGTGTGTTGAGCCTGATTTGCTCTGGCGAAAGTCGGGCGGCCAGTTGATCGGCAATGCCCCCAATGCCCCGTGCCGGTACAGTGGCATCGCCCTCTACGAACATCCGAAAACAAAACTCAAAGAAATTACTCGACGTATTCAGCGCATCTTCCAGGAAAACGCCCCCGAAAAAAGGCCGGAAAAATCGCGTAATCATCATTTCCGAAAAGCCCATATCGTGCAGCAGGGCCATCGTTGTAATGGGCGTCTGCGCAAAGATTTTGCTGATGCTTTTACGTTGTGTCTGGAATACGAGGTCAAGAATACGGAACTTGTCGGCCAGCGAACCCACCGGCGAAGTTAGGGTTCGGAACACCGACAGCGGCTCGTGCAGCGGGTTGAGTAGTTTCAGCCAGGCGGTTGAACTGCCGGGTTCATTGTGGCGGATGAGTGCGCCGGACCGGAAGGGGCGCAGATCAAGCGCGTCATAGTTGAGTAGCCGCCGGGCTTCGGGGTAGGCCGTGAGCAGGATCTGAAACCCCCGGTCGAGCCGGAAACCGTCCACTACATCGGTACGGACGCGCCCGCCCACGCTGTCGGCAGCGTCGAGAACGTGGGCATTGATGCCCGCCTGCTTGAGATAAACGGCGCAACTCAGACCGGCAATGCCGGCTCCTATAATCAGAACGGAAGGATTGGAAGACATACTAAACAACTCAGACACGAACGTTTGTGCCTCTAAAAATACGGGTTCTGCCCGCCAACTGGCAGAAACAGAACCAATTACCGGCTAAGTGGGGTTTGAGAAATAGTATTAAAGGCAGTTGGCCGAATGTTAAATAATTGATTGTCAGTAGGTGGGTTATCGTTATTTTCTCTTTTTTTGAGAAATTAGTATTTTTGCAGAAACGGGTGTTGACATTCCAACGTAAATAAGCCACCCATTGATTTAAGCAGGACGTATGACCTACACGATTAAAGAAGAAGCAGGTTTCCATTATGTGGAAGAGGGGCAGGGCGAGGTGCTGCTGCTGCTACATGGTCTGTTTGGCGCGCTCAGTAACTGGGATGATGTGATTCAGACCTTCTCGGGTCGTTACCGGGTCATTATCCCCATGCTGCCCATTTATGAAATGCCCCTTCGCGAAGCCAGTCTGGATGGATTACTGGCCTATGTGGAGCGGTTTGTGGCCCAGAAAAACCTGCACGAGCTGACCCTGCTGGGCAACTCACTGGGTGGTCACCTGGCCATTCTGTACACCTTTCGCAATCCCGAGCAGGTGTGTCGGCTGGTGCTGACGGGCAGTTCGGGACTGTTTGAGAACGGTATGGGTGGTTCGTTTCCCAAGCGCGGCAGTTACGACTACATTGCCGAACGCGTAGCCTACACGTTCTACGACCCCAAAGTGGCTTCCAAAGAACTCATCGACGAGGTGTTCGAAATCACGAGCAGTATTCCCAAGTGCATGAGTATAGTGGGTATTGCCAAGTCGGCGCAGCGAAATAATGTAGGGAAGGACCTGCATAAAATCAATGTACCTACGCTGCTGGTCTGGGGACTGAACGATACCATTACGCCCGCTAACGTGGGTCACGAGTTTAACCGGCTTATCAAAAATTCCGAGCTGCACTTTATCGATCATTGCTGTCACGCGCCCATGATGGAATGCCCCGCCCGGTTCAACGAACTCCTCGATAACTGGCTGGCCCGCCACCCGGTTGGTAGTGAGCAGTTGGCGGTAGCGTAACCCGAATGATGTGGTAGTAGCCCGGACGTCCGGGCTACTACTACCTGCTGTTTTTGAAACTCTGATTAATAATCCGTAGTTTTCTGTCGTACACGCTTCAGAGACATTACTATCTATATGCTGGCAACCGAACTTATCGACCCCATGATTCCGGCCCTGAAATCCTCCGACTCGGTGGGGCAGGCCTTAGACTGGATGCAGGAGCACCACATTGGCCAGCTCGTCCTGACCGATCAGGGCGAATACCGGGGCGTAGTGACCGAAGAATTGCTCATGGACATACCGGACGACACGCAGCCGCTGAGTAATGTTATGCGGCTGTTTGAGCAGGTCTATGTTTTTGAAAATCAGCACCTGTACGAAATCCTGAGTCTGATAATTCAGCACCGAATGGACGTAGTGGCGGTGCTGAACGAAGGTCGTGAGTTCATCGGTACGGTGTCGGCCAGCGAACTCATCCGGCAGTTTGCCCAGGAACTTGGTGTGCAGGAGGCCGGAGCCATTCTGATCCTGAACCTCAACGAGCGCGACTACTCACTCACCGAAATCAGTCGGCTGGTTGAGTCCAACAACGTCAAGATTATCAGCAGCTATTTTTCCAGCGCGTCTTATGGAATGCCCGACCGCTCGCGGCTGACGCTCAAGCTGAACCGGCGCAATATTACGGCGGTGATCTCGACGCTCGAACGCTTCGGCTACCAGATCGAAGCCGCCTTTGCCAACACCCCCGTCGAAAGCATCGACCAGGACCGGCTCGATTCCCTCCTTCGCTACCTGAATACGTAATGAGAGGGATAAAGGGTAAAAGGGGTAGGGAGTAGGTGGCTAATGCAAACTTACTCCCTACCCTTTTTACCCTTTATCCCTCCTACTACCTACTCCTTTTACCCCTTCTTTATGAAAATTGCCATTCACGGGCGAAATTTCCCCGAACAGGCCCGACCGTACATTCAGTCAATGTTCGATGAGCTGGCCAAACGGCAGGCCGAGGTGATTCTTTCGCAGGAATACCGCGAGTTTCTGGATGCTGCCGACGTAGTGCATTATAGCACCGAGACGTATTCGGTTGCAGAAGGCGTAACCGAAGCCGACTTTATCTTCAGCCTCGGTGGCGACGGTACCCTGCTCGATGCCGTGACGCACGTGGGCGACCGGCAAATTCCCATTGTGGGGATCAATATTGGGCGGCTCGGTTTTCTGGCTACCGTGGCTCCCAACACCATCCGGCTCATGATTGATGCGCTGTATAGCGAGCAGTTCACCCTCGACGAGCGTACCCTGGTCAGCGTCCGGCCCAGTCAGGATATTTTCGGACATCTGCCGTTTGGGCTAAATGACTTCACCATTACCCGCACCCAGACGTCGTCAATGATTACGGTGCATGCCTACCTCGATGGCGAGTTTCTGAACTCCTACTGGGCCGACGGGCTGATTGTTTGCACGCCTTCTGGCTCCACGGGCTATTCGCTCAGTTGTGGCGGACCGGTGTTGCTACCCCAAACCAACAATTTTATTATCACGCCCATCAGTCCGCACAACCTCAACGTGCGCCCTATGGTGGTAATGGACACCTGCCAGCTGGCGTTTGAGGTAGAGAGCCGTAGTGGCAATTTTCTGGCCGCCCTCGATTCCCGCTCGTTCACCGTCGAGACATCTGTACGCATTAGCCTGCAAAAAGAATCCTTCAAAGCCCGTCTGGTAAAACTTAGTGAAGGTGGCTTTCTCAATACGCTACGCACTAAGCTTAACTGGGGCTGGGATATTCGAAATCGGGTGTAGATCAAGAGAGGATTCATACGTGGGCTATGGCATGTTTTTTGATAAGTCTGCCAATAAAGCACCCGTTGCTTCCGTTTGGAAAAGGGTTAGCCTCACCGCTAAATCCCGGTTGATTCACTTGATTTTACGCTTTATGAAAAATTATCAGTATGTACTGACTGGCCTGACAGCCCTGTTTCTACTGGTGGGGCAACTGACGCCGGGACTGGCCCAACGCCGGCCCAATACTCGGTTTGCACCTTATTCGTCGGTATCATTCATGGCGGGTTCTTCGCATTACTACGGCGAACTGGCAGGCTACCGAAAGGTTATCAAGTCTACCTTTATCATGCCCCGCTGGAACGTTGGTATCGGCTATTCGCGCCAGTTTACGCCCAACTTTGCCGCCCGCGCTACCTTTACGTGGGCCAGAATATCGGGCGACGATTACACCTTCAGCAAGGGAAATTCCAGCCTGTTTGCTGCACAGTATGCCCGTAACCTGCATTTTAGAAACGATCTTAAAGAGTTTGCCGTGACGGGTATCTATAACTTAGTTGCCGATGGCCGCACACCCGACCGGCGTGCCAAACTAACGCCGTATATCTTTGGTGGCCTGGCCCTGCTGGCCCACAGTCCCGAAGCCCGCACCCCCACCGCAACCAATAACAACAACGGCGAATACGAAGCCCGGAAGTGGGTGAAACTCCAGCCGCTGCGTACCGAAGGGCAGGGTCAACCCGGCTACGATAAACCGTACTCGCTCGTGACAATGGCCATTCCGGTAGGGTTTGGGATGCGTTACCGGCTCAACGACAACTTCACCATTGGGGGCGAACTGGGCTTTCGCTACACCTTTACCGACTACCTCGACGACGTAGGTGGCAACTACCCCAGTCCCGAAGCCGTGCAGGGCCTGGGGACAATCATGTCGGACCGCCGGTTTGAGCGTGACGCGGCCCGGGTTAACGTGGATCGCTACACGGTAGCGCAGCAGTTGTTTACCAGTAATCCAGATGTGTTCCAGACCGAGGTGCGCGGGCAGAAGGGTACGCTACAGGATGGATACCTGCTCACCCAGTTTTCGATCCAGTATATTATTCCCAGCAAGATCAAGTGTCCGCCAATTCGGTAAGGCCAACAGGGAAACCGCTTAGTTTTATGGTACGAAGCATACAGATAGCCCGGCTGATTGTGGCCGGGCTTTTTTTTAGTACGGGGATTGCTACCAGTACCTGTCAGGCTCAGAAGATTGAGGTTGGGGGTGGGCTGGGTGGTATGCTCTACAAAGGCGACGTACTGCCCGCACTAAACCCGCGTTTTTACAGTCCGGCGGCCAATATATTCTTCCGGTATAATGCCACCCGTTCGTTTTCGACCCGGGTGGGTCTGGCCATTGGTGGCATCCGGGGCGAGGACCGCGCCAGTCGTGACCCCCTGCAACTGGCCCGCGATTATTCGTTCAATAGCCGCATCAGCGAAGCCACCGTTGATCTGCAATATAATTTCCTGAACTACAAAAACCTGCCTACGGTCAAAAACTGGACGCCCTACGTGTTTGCGGGCATGGGCCTGTTCAGTGTGCGCAACTCGGTAGTGCGGGCGCGGGGATACCTGAATTTTCCGCTGGGTGTGGGCGTAAAATATGAGATCAAGCGCCCCTGGAGCATCGGCGCGGAGTTTGGCACGCGCTTTACCAACAACGATTACCTGGACGGCCTTGGCGACGTTACCTTCGGCGCAACTACCAGCAAAGTTGCCCAGAGTAACCCCGCCCTAAAAGACAGCTATACTTACACGGCTATTACGGTTAGCTATACGTTCTACAAAATCGTTTGCCCGTAGTGTGAGGTTTCGTTTCGCGTTACGTGCCGTTTTCTGCGTAATTTTAGCCGCTTTATATAATGCGGATAAAAGAGTGAACAGTAAGGTGGTAGTACTCATGCGGGTAGCCGGTATTTTGGGGGCAGTGTTGATAGGAAGTCTGAATGCCGCATCCTCGCAGACGGTATACAGCCATATAGCTCAGCCAACGGTCTATAGTTATTGCCAGCAATTCCAGACCATTTACGTTAACATTCGGGAGCGTAGTCTCACTCCCGACTCGGCCCGACGGGCCTTCAGTACCGTCATGCTGGGTTTACAACAACGGTTTAAAAGCAACGACAGCCGCTGGCCCGACTCACTCCAGCGCGACAGCCTGCGCCGGACGGGGCGGTACTTTGCCTTTCCCATCCGGGGCTATAGCCCCTCGGCCATTGGCGGTACCCACGGAGAGGGCTACCGAAACGCGGGCTTCGATTTGTTCGATTTCAAAGTTAAGGGTAGCCACCCGGCGCAGGATATTTTTGTTCGCGACCGCAATCAGGATGTGCTGGATGACCGTACCCGTGAACCCGTCGATGTACTGTCGATGAGCAACGGGCTGGTGCTGGGCGTAGAGACCGACTGGCTGGTGGGGTCGGAGTACCGGGGTGGTAACTGGATCTGGATTTATGACCCTACGCTCAACGGCTTGTTTTATTACGCCCACAACAACGAAGTGATGGTAGTGCCGGGGCAATGGGTGCAGGCGGGCGACAAAATTGCGGAGATGGGGCGTTCGGGCCTGAACGCCTACAAAAGCCGCTCACCCACGCATCTGCACCTGATGTACCTCCAGATCCAGCCCAACGGCCTGCCCATTCCCATCGACACGTATAGGTGGCTGCTCACGGCGCGGCTGAGTAAGTAGCCTCCCGGGTCCCGCTTGTCCCCCTTTTATGGGATAGACGCCAGATTCTGTTCTGCTTACCTTTGCGTGTTGCCCGTTCAGCTGTGGGCGGTCAGCTGTGAACTGGTGGGCGCCTTCGGCAATTTTCTGCGGGCCAATGACCAGACGTACGAGCTTCAGCCCGATGTGATTCTGATGGATATTGACCTGCCCGGTCGTGATGGTATTCAGGCGGTAACGAGTTTGCACCGTGAGTTTCCGGCGGTGCTGATGCGGACCATTTTTGACGACGATAACCTGCGCCGGACCTGCAACGATCTGACCCGCGAGGTTGAAAACCTAACCAATGCGCAGTGGTACTTCCGCGAGTCGCCCGAACGCCGGAGTATTACCGAGGTGGTTGAGCATCTGGGAACGGGGAGATTGCGGTTGCCCGCGAAATTGGCGAAGGCATCCGAAACGCACCCTACCCCGACCTTATAACCGCCACAACTGCCGATCCAGATAAGTACTACCGTGAGTTTATCATAGAAGATAAACCGTATACTGCCCCCGACTTTGCGCGGCCAACGGGTTTACTCAGCGGTAAAAACAACCTGACGTTCTTTCTGGCAAAGCGCGACCTCGCCATCGGTTTTGCTGACACCACCCAAACCGATATGCGGATATATTACGAACGAACCGGCTCGAAATTTCCGCGTAACATGCACCAGATTTACATCTACCAGTGGAGTTATATGGACCGACACCTGCGCCAGATCCGGAAGGTGAAACAGCATCTCAATTACCCGAAGTAGCAGGCTTGCCAAAAGAAGTTTTTCAGTTGTTTCCCTAACCGGACTCTTCTGCGACTAAGCAATACCAGCCCGGCGCAATCCGGTTTGGTTCTTCTCTCCACACCATACTTTCCTTAATCATGCAAACGCACCTGCTTGTGTTTGCGGTATCGGTCGGAACTGTCTTCGGGCAGATTTCCGATCCGGTACCGCCCGCCACCGGGACCTGGAGTAGTATCCACGCCCGCCAGATTCAGAGCCGTCTTCGCCAGCCAGCCCCGCCCTTTGCCGGTGGTTTCTGGGTCGTTGAAGAGAACGCGCATCGCCCGTCGGTCATCCATTATTACACCGACCAAT
>JACMPG010000108.1 GCA_014377625.1 Spirosoma sp. | reverse complement strand
TCGGAGGTATGAAGCGGTATCGCGTGTTGCCCAACCGGGTACGTTCGCGGAACTGGTCGGGTTTTGACACGAAAGTAGAAGTGGGTGCGGGCCTGTGGAATTTTTATATAACTAATTGACAATCAAAGAAGCAACAAGTCTAAAGATCAATGCACGATTAGTAGTAAGGAAGCAGGTCGTTCGCTCCAGCGGATTGTTTTGGATAAAGTCATTGTTCACCCATCATGGTGCATTATCCCGATAACAAGGTGACCTTTCCCGACCTTGACAGCATTTACACAGCCGCCGACCGATTGCGGGGCGTAGCTACCCACACGCCGTTGCAGGAAAGCCTGAACCTGTCGGAACGGTACGGGGCTAATATCTTTCTGAAGCGCGAAGATTTGCAAGTTGTGCGGTCGTACAAGATTCGGGGAGCGTACAACAAGATGGCCAGCCTCCCGCCCGACGAACTGGCCAAGGGCGTAGTGTGTGCCAGCGCGGGTAATCACGCGCAGGGCGTGGCGTATGCCTGCCGCAAGATGGGCGTAAAAGGCACGATTTTTATGCCGACAACCACGCCCAATCAAAAGGTAAAGCAGGTTAAACTCTTCGGAAAAGAATTTGTGGACGTGGTGCTGGTGGGCGACACGTATGACGACGCTTACTACGCGGCCAACGAGTACGTACAAAGCCACGACTGCACGTTTGTACACCCGTTTGATGATGTGCTGGTCATGGAGGGGCAGGGAACCGTGGGGCTGGAGATTTTCCGGGATGCCGATTTTAAAGTCGATTATCTGCTCATGGCCATCGGCGGGGGCGGTTTGGCGGCTGGTGTATCGACCGTGTTCCGGCAGCTTAGCCCCAAAACCAAACTCATTGGTGTAGAACCGCTGGGCTCGCCTTCTATGAAAGTGTCGCTGGACGAAGGCCACGTAGTTGCACTCGACAAGATCGACAAGTTTGTGGACGGGGCCGCCGTGAAGCGTGTGGGCGATACCACCTTTGCCGTTTGCCAGCAAAACCTCGACCGCGTGGTGCTGGTACCGGAGGGTAAAGTCTGCACCACCATTCTGGAACTATACAACGAAGAAGCCATTGTAGCCGAACCCGCCGGTGCGCTCAGCATTGCCGCGCTCGATTTGTTAAAGGACGAAATTCGGGGTAAAAACGTAGTTTGTCTCGTTGGGGGTGGCAATAATGACATTACCCGCACCGAGGAGATAAAAGAACGGTCGTTGCTGTACGAGGGGCTGAAGCATTATTTCATTATCCGGTTTCCGCAGCGGGCCGGTGCCTTCCGGGAGTTCCTCAACGTCCTCGGCCCCGACGACGATATTGCCCGGTTTGAGTACGCCAAAAAGACCAGCCGCGAAACCGGCCCCGCCGTAGTGGGCATCGAACTCAAACACCGTAGCGATTTCGAGCCGCTCATTCAGCGCATGGAAGCCCAGAATATCGTATTCGAGTACCTGAACGACCAACCTGACCTGTTCCAGTTTTTGGTTTGATATGATATGCCGGAGATAAGTCGATTTTACGGGATTGTCATTACGATGTACTTCGGCGACCATAACCCGCCCCACTTTCACGCTCGGTACGGTGATGATAAAGCAGAATATGATATCAGAACGCTTGAAATTCTTGCAGGTAGTTTGCCGAAGCGGGCGCATTTACTTGCTGTAGAGTGGGCATTGGAACACCGAGACGAGTTATTGAAGAACTGGGAACGGGCAGTTAGCATGGCTGCTTTAGAAAAGATAAAACCGTTAGACTGATATGAACCAGGTCAAAAATTTTCGGCTTCTTGGAGACTACCTGATTTGGATAATGTTTCAGGATGGGATCGAAAAGGTGGTTGACTTCAAACCCTTTCTTGGGCGAGGATTTACCGCTGAACTGTTAGTACCGGAGAGATTCAGCGAGGTTTACATAGAAGAAGGCGGTGGTTTAGCCTGGCCCAATGGCTACGATTTCTGCCCAAACTATCTCCATGATTACGTCCCCGCAGTATCATTGAGGGAAGCTTAGATAGAAAGTCGCCATACAGCGTATGGAAGCCCGAAACATCGTGTTCGAGTATCTGAATGACCAACCAGACCTATTTCAGTTTTTGGTGTAGATTAGGACTAAAATGACTCGTTCAAATAACTGGCCGCTATGCTCCGCGTTCCGTCATCTATTCAGCCCGGTCAGTTTGAGGCTCTGACTATTCAGCGGCCTGGCCCCGACGGATCGCGGTCCGACGAATCGGCTATGACGTTTGTGGCATACCGGAGCGACGTTTACCCCGAACGGAATGAGGTTTTTTTTGAGGAACACGCCGTCATCGTTGTCCTTGAGGGGCAGAAGAAATTCAGTTCGCCCACCCAGGAACTGCACGTGCGCAAGGGCGACATTCTCTTTTTTCAGCGCGGGTGCTACTCCATGAACGAATCCATCGACTCCAGCTACCGGAGTCTGGTATTTTTTGTCAATGAGAAACCTCTCAAAGAGTTTGTGGGTCAGCACCTTAGCCTGTTCGCCAAAACCTCCACCCCACTTCCCGGCGACCTGATTCTGGCGTTTGTCTCCTCGCCCACATTTGCTACGTTTATTGACTCTCTGCTGCCGTATTTTGGGCAGGAAACGCCGTACCGGAATGAGTTATTGCGGCTTAAGTTTCAGGAGTTGCTGCTCCACCTGCTCGAAATTGACCGGAATGGGCAACTCCAGGCTATTCTGTGGCATATTTATCAGGGTCAGAAAACCGACCTCGACTACCTGATGAACACGTATCTACTCAAGCCACTTTCCATCGGCGAATTGGCGCGGCTGTCGGGCCGGAGCCTGTCAGGGTTTAAGCGAGACTTTGAGGAAACTTTTCAAGTTTCGCCCGGCCATTGGATACGTCAGAAACGGCTCGAACACGCGCATTTTCTCCTGCGCAACACCGATAAGAACGTATCGGAAGTGAGCATGGAAATTGGCTACGAAAGCGTGTCACACTTCATAAAAGCATATAAACACAAATACGGCTCAACGCCCAAACAGTTACGTTGATCCAAAAACGCTATTTACTGGACGACTTACAGTGTGCGGAGTCGTTAAAACCGCCCAAATTTGTAGCCATAAAACGCTACAAGCATGAGTCTCCCCAAAACACTCTTCGATAAAGTCTGGGATGCCCACCTAATCCGGCATATCGACGATGGTCCTGACGTTCTGTTCATTGACCGCCATTTCATTCATGAGGTAACCAGCCCGGTGGCATTTCTGGGTCTTGAAGGCCGGGGCGCGAGCGTGCTGTTTCCGAACCGCACTTTCGCCACTGCCGATCATAACACCCCCACGCTCAACCAGCACCTGCCCGTTGCCGATCCGCTGTCGGCTAATCAGTTGGCAGCTCTGGAGCGTAACGCTGCCCAGTACGGCATTTCGCACTGGGGGCTGGGACACGAGAAAAATGGCATTGTTCACGTCGTTGGGCCGGAGAATGGTATTACGCTGCCTGGCATGACCATTGTCTGTGGCGATTCGCACACCAGTACGCACGGTGCGTTTGGCACAATTGCGTTCGGTATCGGTACGTCGGAAGTAGAAATGGTGCTGGCCACGCAGTGCATCATGCAGCCGAAGCCGAAGAAAATGCGGATTTCGGTCAATGGTACGCTCGGCAAGGGCGTATTACCAAAAGACGTAGCACTGTACATTATCTCGCAGATTTCGGCCAGCGGAGCCACGGGTTACTTTGTTGAATATGCCGGTGACGTGTTCGAGACAATGAGCATGGAAGGCCGCATGACGGTCTGCAACATGAGCATCGAAATGGGCGCGCGGGGCGGCATGATTGCGCCGGATGTCAAAACCCTCAGTTACCTTAAAGGCCGTGACCTGTCGCCCAAAGACGAAGCCTGGGATAAACTGGTACCGTACTGGGAATCGCTCAAAACCGATGCCGGTGCCACGTTTGATGTTGACCTGACCTTCAACGCGGCCAATATCGAGCCGCAAATTACCTACGGCACCAATCCCGGTATGGGTACGGGCGTAACGCAGCACATCCCGCTGGCCAGGAATACCGAAGGCGGAGCCGCCAGTTACCAGAAATCATTGCAGTACATGGGTTTCGCCGAAAACGAATCTATGCTGGGCAAACCCATTGATTTTATATTCCTGGGCAGTTGCACCAACGGGCGTATCGAAGACTTCCGGGCGTTTGCGTCCATCGTGAAAGGGCGTCAGAAAGCGGCTAACGTAACGGCCTGGCTTGTGCCGGGGTCGCATGTAGTAGAAAAGCAAATTCACGAGGAAGGTATCTATGACCTGCTTACCGAAGCCGGTTTTGAACTCCGTCAGCCCGGCTGCTCGGCTTGTCTGGCCATGAACGAAGACAAGATTCCAGCGGGAAAATACGCCGTGTCGACCTCGAACCGCAACTTTGAGGGTCGTCAGGGACCCGGCGCCCGTACCCTACTCGCCAGCCCGCTCGTGGCAGCCGCAGCCGCCGTAACCGGCGAAGTAACAGACCCCCGTCAGTTTTTATAATTCCAGACTTATGGCTTACGATACATTCACCATTCTCCGCAGTGCCGCCGTTCCAATGCCCATCGAGAACGTGGACACCGACCAGATTAT
>JACMPG010000001.1 GCA_014377625.1 Spirosoma sp. | reverse complement strand
CGCGCCCACAACGGCGGTATTCTGCTCTACGGTGCCGGAATTTGGGTTCGGGCCGCTGGCCGATGGAGCCGTGACGGTGCAAAGTTCCGAACCGCTCGACTGCAAACCCTGTGGACTGCACGGTAAAAAAGCCTGTCCGCTCGGTCATTTCCGCTGCGCCACTACCATCCCCATCGATGTCCTCGCTGATCGGGTTGAGATGAGGACGCACGCGCATCCGGCGTAGGAGTACCCCACCCCAACCCTCCCCCGAAAGGAGGGGCTTTTTGGCCCGGATGGTTTTAGCCCCCTCCCTTCGGGGGGAGGGTTGGGGTAGGGTAATGCAAACAATCCCCTAATTCTGCTCGTTAACGGCGTTCAACCCGAAACGTTATGAGCAGTGCCTTCCTCAAAAACGAACCCGCCGACGATCCGGTCGTTATTCCGGCCCGCGCCCCGCTGCCGCCGGGCATGATCAACTACGTAACGCCCCATGGCCTGACGCTGCTGCGCGACGAGCTGACCGAATTGGAGTCAGAACGGGCAACGGTGTCGGCGGGGGCACTGGAAGAGCGCGACCGCAGCCGTCAGCTCGCCGAACTGAACGGGCGTATCGGTTTGCTCAACCAGCGTATTGCCACCGCCAAAGTGGTTGAGGAACATCCGGCCCTGGACGAAGTGCGTTTCGGAGCTACCGTTACGCTGAAACCCCGGCCCGGCAAAACCAACCTGCCCGAACGAAAACTAAACATCGTGGGCGTGGACGAGGCCGATGCCAATCACGGACTGATTGCCTTTACGGCTCCCATTGTCCGCACCATGCAGGGCAAACGGGTAGGAGATCCCGTTACGGTACCCACCCGAACGGGGAGCATAACGCTGGTAATTGCCGCCATCGACTATTGACCGGGCACCTCATAACGCCTTATCTTTGACCCATGACTAATCCTACCTCTTTGCGCGTGTTGGTTGTCGGTTGCGGCAACATGGGCGCGTCGCACGCCACGTCGTACCATACCCTCGACGGTTTTGCCATCTGCGGCCTTGTCTCGACCGGTAACAGCAAGCATGTGCTGAACGAAAAGCTCGGCGGCAACTACCCGCTTTACGACGACTATGCCACAGCCCTGCGCGAAACCCGCCCCGACGCGGTCTGCATCTCGACCTATCCTGACACCCACGAAGCCTTCGCGCTGATGGCACTGGAGCAGGGGTGCCACGTGTTCATCGAAAAACCCCTTGCTGATACCGTTGCCGGGGCCGAGCGCGTCATGAAAGCGGCCCTGAACGCTCAGTGTAAAGTCGTGGTAGGCTACATCCTGCGGGTACACCCCAGCTGGGAGCGGTTCGTATTTGAAGCCCAGCAGCTGGGTAAGCCGCTGGTCATGCGCATGAATCTGAACCAGCAAAGCCACGGCTATATGTGGACGGTACACCGCAACCTCATGAAATCGCTCAGCCCGATTGTGGACTGTGGGGTGCATTACATCGACGTGATGTGCCAGATGACCCGCTCGCGCCCGACGCAGGTAACGGCCATTGGGGCGCGGCTGACCGACGATATTCCCGCCGACAATTACAACTATGGGCAGTTGCAGATTCGCTTTGAAGATGGTTCGGTGGGTTGGTACGAAGCCGCCTGGGGGCCGATGGTGAGCGAAACTGCCTTTTTCGTCAAAGATGTGATTGGCCCCAAAGGCAGCGTATCTATCGTAGCCCGCAACGCTGGCGCAGCGGGTAAGTCAGACAATGTCGATTCACACACCAAGACCGAATCCCTGCGCGTTCACCACGCTGACCTTACCGCCGACGACGCCTTCGCCAAACCCGATACCTGGATTGATATGACCGACGAGCCGGACCATCAGGAACTCTGCAACCGGGAGCAACGCTACTTTTTGCGGGCCATTCACGATGATCTGGATCTGACTAATCACCTGCAGGATGCCGTCAACAGCCTGCGTATCGCCTTCGCCTGCGACGAAAGCGTCCGCACCGGTCAAGTAGTGCGGTTATAAGTCAACTGGCTGGTACAGCCTGACCGAACCCAAAAAAAGGCCGGTTCCCATCAGGGGAGCCGGCCTTTTTGCTTCGTTATCTTAGCTGGGTTATGCTACGGCGATGGTCTGCACGGGTTTATTGGTTTCGGGGTTTTTGGGCAATGTTACGCGGAGGATGCCGTCGGTGTAGCTGGCCGAAATCTGGTCGGTCAGGACCTTGTCGTTGAGCCGGAACTGCCGCTCAAACGCGCCCTGCCGGTGTTCCTGATACGTACTGCCTGTTGGAGCATCCGGCCCGGATTGGTTGTCTGGCTGGTAGGCTACCGTCAGTACGTCGTCTTTTACGGTCAGGTGTACCCGCTCTTTGGTAATGCCAGCCGCAAATAGCGAGATGGTATAGGCGTCGTTGGTTTCGTCGATGTTGACCGGAGGCTGTGCGTTACCCATGTAGCGCGACCGGAATCCGGCAAACTTGCCCCGTCCCCAGGGACCACCGACGTTACCGCGGCCCCGCGACCCACACGGGCCATTTTGTTCTGATTGAAATTTCTGTTGGTTATGCATGATTGTGTTGTTGGTTGTGATACCCGCAGGCATCGGTGATTAGTTGATAGAAATGACCCGTTCGGCGTTCGCCCACATCGGCGAGCGATACGTGGGGTTGTCGATGGAAATAATGTGGTTCGATGCTCCGTGTCCCATTTGCATCGGCCCCGGGAACCGGTGCATCAGTCGGCTACCCACAACCCGGATGAGCAGGGCCGCTATGAGCGCAACAAAGAGTAATTTGAGCAGGACCGTGAGCAGAAAAAGAACCAGCCCGGCCATCAGGGCAATGCCCGCTATTCGCCAGATTTTCATGATAATGTTTTGTTTCGTGTTGGTTGTTCAGCGCGGTGTATCCGGCTTCAATACGGTAGTCGTAAAGTGGCCCCGGAATATTTTAAGCGGGTGTAAAATTTTTGTGTGGCGTGGGTAGTCCGTAATTTGCCAGCTGATTTATTTATTCATCTTTTACTGACTCCGTTATGCTCTACCCGCTCACATTCGACTCAATCTTCAAAGAAAAAATCTGGGGTGGCCAGAAAATACACACCGTTCTGGGCAAAGACTTCGATGCCGGACCGGATGGTCACCTGCCCAACTGTGGCGAAACCTGGGAGGTGTCTGACGTGGAAGGCAACGTATCGGTGGTGGCTCAGGGTGGACTGAAAGGCGAATCTCTGCACCAGCTGGTACAACGCTACAAAGGTCAGCTCGTGGGTGAGCATGTGTACGCGCAGTACAGCGACCGGTTTCCGCTGCTCATCAAGTTTATCGACGCCAACGACGACCTGTCTATTCAGGTGCACCCGAACGACGAACTGGCGAAGCAGCGGGGCGTGGGCTACGGAAAAACTGAGATGTGGTACATCATGCAGGCCGACCAGGGGGCGAAGCTCAACGCGGGCTTCAATCGGGAACTGACCAAAGACGAATACAAACAGGCCGTTGCCGACGGCACCATTCAGGATCTGCTGAATATAGAAGACGCCCACGCAGGCGATGTGTTTTTCCTGCCCGCCGGTCGGGTGCATTACATTGGCAAGGGGCTGCTGCTGGCCGAAATTCAGCAAACTTCAGACACTACGTACCGCATTTACGACTTCGACCGCGTGGACCAGACCACCGGTAAAAAACGCGAACTCCACACCGACCTTGCCGTTGATGCCATTGACTACCACCACTACGACGATTATAAAACGCAGTACGCACGCACTGAAAACGAAACCGTCAACGCCGTTACGAGCGATCATTTCGTGACCAACGTCCTGAACTTTACCCAGGAAGTGGAACATGACTACACCCACCTTGACTCGTTCGTGGTGCTGATTTGCGTGGCGGGTGGGCTGACGGTCAACGCGTCGGGCGGTTATAGTGTCCCGCTCAATACGGGTCAATGCGTCCTGATTCCGGCCACTATCAATACCGTCACGCTTGTACCAAATACCGAAACCTATCGCGAAGGGAGTTTTACGGTCCTGGAGACGTACGTGCCTTGACCTTTTTTTTACACCGAGGGACGGAGACTGACACCGAGGTAAACGAGATTTTGCTTCTACCTCGGTGTCAGTCTCTGCGAAAAAGCCCGTTGGTGTGCAATAGTACGGTACTTTTGCGGTATGAAAAATCGCTTTCTGTATCTGTTCGTGGCCGCTTTGGCGGTTGCCTGTTCGAGCCGGACGCCCAGCAAAATCGCTAGCAATAACGCTGCCCAATATTTTAGCCATCAGCCCGGTACCCGAGCCAATATTTCGGTCCACCGGGGTGGGGGCGACCTGACCGGCTATCCCGAAAACTGTCTGGAGTCGTTTCAATACCTGTCGAAACAGATTGGTACGCCCGACCGGCCCGTTGTGATCGAGTGCGATATTGACCTGACCAAAGACAGTGTGATGGTCATGATGCACGACGCCACCCTAGACCGTACTACCACCGGCACCGGCAAGCTGATTGACCACACCTACGCCGAAATTCAACAGTACCGGCTCAAAGACAATATGGGCAACCTGACCTCCTACAAAATCCCGACGCTGGAGGAAATCCTGCGCTGGGGTAAAAATAACGTTACCTATACCCTCGACGTCAAACGTAATGTATCATTTGCGAAGGTTGTGGATATGGTACGTCGCACCAACGCGGGCGTGTATGTTGCCGTGATCACGTACAATGCCAAAGACGCGGCCCTCGTCCATAGCCTCGATCCGGCCCTGATGATCTCCGTCACCATCCGTAACCGCGCCGAATACGATAGGCTGCATGACCTCGGCATCCCCGACAATCGGATGGTAGCCTTCGTAGGCGTGACCGAGCCGCCGAAGGAACTGTACGAGTTTCTGCACCAGAAAGGTATTGCCTGTATTCTCGGTACACTTGGTAACTTAGACAAGCAGGCAGCCGCCAAAGGCAATCAGGTCTATCGCAACTTTGCCGAAAACGGAGCTGACATTATGAGTACCGACCGCCCGCTGGAAGTCTGGCAAACGGTGAAGTAATCAGTATGTTGGAAAAGGTTTATGTTTGCGTTACACCACCGTTTACACGGACAAGACACCCCACGAATTTTCAGCGTAGCCGATCAACATTCGCTACGATTTCAAGAGCGTGAGCGACGAGAAGACTGTCAGTAAGATTGTTCGATTTACGGAAACGAGTTTACCCGCCTTGTTTAATCTGGCTCTTTCAGATTTGATGGATGACGGTGCCGAGAGCGATATGAACGTAACGAACAACAACGATATGAGAACGGTGCTTGCAACCGTTATGCGCATTGTCGACAATTTCTTTACCAAATTTCCGGGAGCAGCCGTTACATTTAGGGGAAGTGACGAACGCTGAACCAGACTATATCGGATTGTGATCAGCCGGGAACTGGCAAAAATTCAGCAACGGTATCAGGTATTCGGCGAGTTTGATGATGGCACACTCGAATTATTTGAACCAGATTCGGCCTACAAACGGTTTATACTTCGTCTTATCCCTTTCCATCATGGAAAGTCTCAAAGCAAATCCTCTAAAATACGAGCCGAAACCTGCTCCTGCCCGTTCAGCGCAAGAACCTCTCCCTGCTTTTGCGCAAAAAAAGTTAGATGAGGCAAACAAAGATTTAGCCAGGCTAAGTCCCGACTCTGTCGACATGTTGCTTAGGAAGGGAAAGTACAAAGACAAGTAAATCGTTTTTAACCAACCACAAAAAACGCCCGGTACGCAACCACTGCATACCGGGCGTTTTTCGTGGTTACCTCCCCTTAATCTGCCACCATAATCAGTGGGGCTACTACTTCGGGGTCGTTGTCGGGCGATGCCTTCTTGAGTTTATCGGTAGCGGGCTTGATGGTTTTGCGGGCGGGCTTTTTCAGCGTTACGTCGTACAGGTCCGTCCGGCGGTCTTTCAGCACCTGTACCGAACCCTGCTCGTGGAGTTCCTTCAGCAGACTCAGATCAACGTCGGCAATCAGCACCATTTCGGTGTTGGGCGTCGCTTCGGCTTTTACGGCGTTGGTTGGAAACTGGAAATCCGATGGGGTAAACACCGCCGACTGCGCGAAGTTGATGTCCATATTGTGCACCTTCGGCAGGTTTCCTACGCAACCCGCAATGGCCACGTAGCACTCGTTTTCGATGGCGCGGGCCTGGGCGCAGTGCCGCACCCGGCTGTACCCATTTTGGGTGTCGGTCAGGAAGGGGACAAACAGGATTTGCGCGCCCTGCTCGGATAGTAGCCGTCCCAGTTCGGGGAACTCTACGTCATAGCAAATGACCATACCAATCTTGCCACAGTCCGTGTCGAACGCGCGGATTTCGTTACCGCCCACCATGCCGTAATGCCGCACCTCGTTGGGCGTGATGTGAATTTTGCGGTACTCTTCCCACGAGCCATCGCGCCGACATAAATACGCTACGTTGTATAGCTTGCCATCTTCGTCCACGAGTGGCATTGATCCGCCCACAATGTTGACGTTGTACGAAATGGCCAGTTCGCAGAGTTTCTTGCGCGTAGGTTCGGTAAAGTCAGCGAGTTTGCGGATGGCTACCGGTTCGGGCAGGTCGTTGAAATCGGCCATTAACGGCGTGTTGAAAAACTCCGGCAGCACCATAAAATCAGCCCGGTAGTCGCTCACGGCGTTGACGAAAAATTCGACCTGATCAAAGAACGCGTCGAGGTCTTTGAAGAAACGCATCTGCCATTGAATCACGCCCAGCCGGATAATGGAGTCGGTATGCGGCTTCTTGTCTTTCTCATCGACGTAGTAAATGTTGTTCCACTCCAGCAGCGTCGCGTATTCTTTCGACTCGGTGTCGCCGGGTAGGTAGCCGCGCAGGACCTTGCGGACGTGGAAATCGTTGGAGAGCTGAAACGTGAGCGTGGGGTCGTAAATCTCCTTCTGCTTCACCTTGGCAATGTACTCGCGGGGCGACAGATCGTCGGAAAATTTGTTGTAGTTCGGGATGCGTCCACCGGCCAGAATGCCCTTGATGTTGAGCTGTTCGCAGAGTTCTTTCCGGGCGTCGTACAGCCGCCGACCCAGCCGCAAATCGCGAAAGTCGGGGTGTACAAACACCTCGATGCCGTAGAGGTAATCGCCCCCGTCGTTATGGGTTTTGAAGGAATAGCCACCCGTAATCTGGGCGTAGGTATG
>JACMPG010000107.1 GCA_014377625.1 Spirosoma sp. | reverse complement strand
CTTCGCAGACGTTTACGCTGAACGAAACCAACACACCCAAAACGTTCGATTTTACGGATAATACCACTTTCGGAATGCTGGGTCAAACCCGCCAGACCTGCACCAACTGTATCACCGGGTTTTCGGGGCAAACGCCCTGGACCGGAAACGTAACCTGCCCCGTGGACGGCGTAATCATCAAAACGTACAAGAACGGAACCCAGATAAACGCAACTCAGTCGGGCTATTCAACTACCCCCGCGCCCGCCGACTATGGCCGGTTTGCCGTAGCGGTCAATAGCCCCGGTTCGTATTCGCTCACGGCGGCATTAGCCGGACTATCGTTCGTACCCTCGTCGCAAACGGTATCGGTGGTGAGTGATGTGTATAACATAAATTTTGATGCGCCGACCTCGCAAACCATCATCGGACGCATATCGGCGGGCTGCAACGAAGCAATCGGCTCGGCGGTACTGGAATTTAACGACATCCTGAAAGACGGGTCGAACAACCCGCGCCCGTCGTGTTTCCGCAAGCAGGTTACGACCAATGCGGGCGGGTTTTATACCATTGTGCTGCCACCCCGCAAATACAAAGTTACAGTCATCAGTTTTACGCCCAACGGCACGGTTGCCAGCACCGATTTTATTAATTTCATCAATATCCAGACCCCGGCAGATTCGCTCATTCGGGATATTACGTCCACCACGGCCGTAACGACGTTGAACCTGACCTACCAACGCCCACCCGTGCTGACAATTTTGGGACTGGTCTCACCCCCCGGTTGCGGCACGGCGGCTGGTTACTCGCTGATGCAACAGGCCAACCCCACCACGCTGACGGTGGTAGCCACGCAGGGCGCAACGGGTTGCCCGGTGGTCAGTGGCACGGTGCTGGTTTCGACCAATATCCAGAATGACACCGGCGAAACGGCTACTGCTACCGTTGTGGGTGGCAGCAAGAGTTTCACCATCACCCCCGGTTCGCCGAACGTGGTTGCGCCCTCCTATTACCGGACCCTGAATGTGCAGTTCAGCGATGTGTTCGGGCGGTCGGCTGCGGCCATCAACCGCAACGTGGTGGTGACGGGCGTGCAGGCGGGTACGGCCACGTTCCAGACGGTTTCGCCCCAGATTCCGTTGCTGGTGTTGCACGACCCGCCGGGCGATGCCAGTTCGAGTTTCTGGTCGAGTAACACCACGTTTGAGAATACAGCCCGGTTTTCATACAGCCTCGGTTCGTCAGTAAAAACCTGGTTTGAAGCCAAAGTAGGGGTCAAACTTCTTATGGGGCTATTTGTCCTCACCGAAACCAGCGTGTTTGGCACCATCGGCGGGGGACTAACGGCATCGTCCCGCAACGTGAACGCCCGCGAAACCGTGCTGACCACCACCACCAGCAATGGCATCTCGACCGGCAACACCGCCAATGCAGTCGGTGGCGAAGGTGATGTGTTTTATGGAACGGCCCTGAATATGTTTTATGCCGTTTCGACCGTGATCGCCTTCGACCCCACGAGTTGCAGCGTTGGCTCGTCGCAGCAACTGATTGTGTCTAACTCAGGTCGGCCCGGTACGGATTTCTTTTACACCGCCGATTTTATCAAAAATACCAGTATTCCGAATCTGCAGTTTCTCAGTACGATTACCACTGACCCGACGGCTAAACGCGGCTACCTCAATCAGATGAAGGTTTGGCAGCAGGTGTTAGACAATAATGAGGCCAACAAAAAAGTCGCGCAGTTTGTCAGAAACAAATCGTTTGGTGGTTTTCTGGGCGACATTACCGAGTCGGTTACGAAGTCGGTACAAAAATCAAACACCATCGAATACGGTATTGATATTAACACTGAGGTAGCCGTCGCACTGGGTTTTGAGATCGCAGGCAATGGCTTTCAGGGTGGGGTTACGGCTAATTTCAAGGCCGAGATTGGCGGGAGCGAAACCAACACCAGTATGACCGCCGTAACCACTGGCTACACCCTGCGTGACACCGGGGGGGACCTGCTCTCGGTGGACATCAAAACCGACCCGATCTACGGCACACCCGTTTTCGATTTGCTGGGCGGCTCAACAAGCTGCCCCAACGAACCCGGTACCTTAGCCCGCGATGCTTTCCAGCTTACCGCCCCGGTCACGGTGGTTCGGAATGTGGCTCCCGGCAATCAGGCGCAGTTTACACTCAACATCGGTAACATCAGTCAGGTCAATACCGATGCCTCACGAACGGTCTGGCTCTCGCTGGTGCCGGGGAGTAACCCTGACGGCGCGTTGATTGAGATTAATGGCGGGCCTTACACGGGCGGAGCCTTACCGTATCCGGTCAATCGCCTGCAAAACGTTCCGGTAACGGTTCGGATCGGCAAGAGTAATGCGTCTGACGTGTATGCCTACGAGGGAGTACAGTTTCAGCTCACCGATAACTGCGGGTCAAATGGAAGCGGTAATGTACTGAAAACCATAGCACTATCGGCGTTTTTTCAGAGTCCGTGCAGCAGCGTATCGCTCGTTACGCCCGAACCCAACTGGGTCAGTACCACCGCTGACAACAACAGCCTGCCCGTGCTGATTGGCGGCTACACGCTGGCAAACCTGACCAACGTTACGCTGCAATACCAGCCTCAGGGCGGTAGCTGGACGGATGGTTACACGCTTACGGCGGCCCAGCTGAATAACAGCGCAAACGGTACCCAAACCAACTGGAACACCAGCGGCCTGGCCGACGGAAACTACAACCTGCGGCTTCGGTTGACCTGCCCAATAGGTGGCGGGGCCGTTGGCACGGTCTATTCATCGCGGGCCAACGGCATCATTGACCGCACCGCCCCGTCGCGCTTTGGCAACACCCAACCTGCCAATAGCAGCTACGTGACGGGCAGCAGCATCGGCATCAGCTACTCCGAAGCGTTGGCCTGTTCGCGTATCAGCAGCAGCAACATCATCGTAAAGTCACTCACAACGGGGCAGGTGATTCCGGTATCGG
Organism: Spirosoma sp.; assembly: GCA_014377625.1. Taxonomy (GTDB): domain Bacteria; phylum Bacteroidota; class Bacteroidia; order Cytophagales; family Spirosomataceae; genus Spirosoma. Next base: position 2,366 of record JACMPG010000107.1, on the reverse strand, counting down.
TGGGCTGTTATCAGAATCAGATTTCGGTGATACCGGCGGGTAATTTGGGCGATTACGCCGGGAGTTTGGTGAGCCTGACACTGACGGGCGTGGCCGATGTGTATGGCAACACCAAAGCCACGCCCGATAGCTGGCAGTTTGTGATCCCCAGTCCCTCGATGGTAATAGTCGTCAACCCGCTCTCGATAGCGGTGGTGAATAGCCCGATTTTAGAAAACTCGGCCAACACGATGGCGGTTGTGTTCCAGCGTCCGCAATCCGTGCCAAACAATACGCTGGTGAATTTCAGCGTAGCCGGCACGGCCCAATACGGCATTGATTATCGCACGGCCTACTCGAATCCTTACGTCTATGGCGCGTCGTCTTCTACGGCCAGCCAGCCGCTATCGGCAACGGTAAACGGCTCGGCGGGTACGATTGTGATACCGGCCAACGCCACCTCCGTAACGCTACTGATAAACGCCATCAACGACGCGCTCTTTGAACCCGACGAAACGATTATCATCAGTTTGCTGGCCGGGGGCGATTACCAAATCGGCTCGGCATCGTCGGTCACGGCGGTTATCCTGAACGACGACCCGCTTTGCCCCGGCATCGGCAATGCCATCACAACGGTGAAAAACGGCAGTTGGGACGACCCAACGGTGTGGTCGTGCGGGGCGGTGCCAACCAGCACCGATATTGTGCAATTGAATCACGTGGTGACAGTGGCCCCGAACTACATTGCCCAAATCAAAACCATGCGCTATGGCGTGGGGGGTAACCTCACCTGCCAGACCGGGGCGAGGTTGAGGCTGGGTTTTTAGAGCGACCCGGGCTGTTCCCGTTCAGGTATGGGGCCAGGTGCGAACGGAGCCGGGGTTTCCATGCTTCCCAAATACGGTCGGCCTGATTCCGTGAGAACACCTATCCTCAATAATAGACGAGGTTTATGACCCAGCAACCGAAGCCTTTGTCCAGCTCTTCCCGGAGATTTACAGCCTTGAACCGTTCCTCACTGATGCCAGTATGAACCATCAAAACTCCCTTAATTACGCACTCCTCCCACGCCCGCCTGCCTACCACTTGGTAGGGGTAGGCAGGCGGGCGTGGGAGGAGTGCCACCTTTCGACCGGAGTGCAGTCTGTTTATCGTTGCTATCACCAGTCTGTTGTTGGCCTGTAATCTTCACCAGCCCTCAGATATGGAGCGGCTTCAGGCCGACAATATGCGGCTGACCCAAATCCTCCATAACCACCTCAACCACCGCGACTGGCAAGCCGTAGAAAAGCTGTGCGCCAAGACTGTACATCTCTGAAATAGCTGGACAGATTAAAGATTCATTCTGGTTGACAAATATACTTTCCTGGCGTTGTACTTTTTCCATGCTTCGAGGTTTGCCTTTCCGCCATCGACGCCTTAACTCGCCCTCCATTTGATGAGCTTGGGCCACTAATGAACCAGTTGAATCAAGATTTAGCGTCTTCTAAATTATTCAGGAATACGTCCGGTTTACAGTACAATTATAGGCGAGTCGTGACGATTTTGTAGCTTACCAAGGGCACTGCTTTCCTCGAAAATCCGCAATGAAAAAAAGGTTAATTTTGTATTTATTTTTGATTCAAGTAACTGACATTCAGATATATAACTCGTTTGTTTTCAAAATGGCGAAGCTTTTAACCTTTATAAAGTACTTAGGGTTATAGCAGACTGCACAGTTTATAAATCAAAAATGCGCCTCTTAAAATGCTCCTCTTCATGAAACCACCCAAAGTATATAAACGGAATATCCTCTCCCCTACCGCGCTGCTCCTTCCGTTTGAGAAGGGCCACCGGTGGATCAACCTCGATGAGATTATCCGGCTCGAAGGCATCGGCAACTATACCTCCTGCATTTTTGCGGATGGATCGGCCTTGCTGGTTGCTCTGACCATCAGGCGATTGCAAGACCGGATTCCGGCCGGGTTGTTTGTTCGGCCCCACAAAAAACACCTTCTTAATCGGGCGTATGTGGCCGGGGTTCATCCCAATATGGGTGCGGTCTCGCTTACCAATGGTGACCGGGTCGCGATGGCCCGCCGACGGGCCATCGCGTTTAGGCAGGATATGAAGGCGTAGGAGACGGCCCCAAAACCAGCCTTCGATAACACTGTCGAGGGCTGGTTTTTTTGTAAGTACCCGCACCTAATTATTTGAAATTACTTTATGGGTGTATCTTTGCCCCATGAGACCCGACCGATACATCCATTTAGAGCCTACAGAAGTCGCTACTTTAGAAGAAGTGTACAAAAATGTGACCCACCATCAGTTCCGAATGCGCGCCCATTGTCTCTTGCTGAGTCATCAACAACACAATATGAGAGCGTTGAAAGTCATATTTAACGTTT
>JACMPG010000106.1 GCA_014377625.1 Spirosoma sp. | reverse complement strand
GGATCCTACCTGACTGATGGTGGCTGTCAGGCTGGAGCCCCCCTGGAGCGCGCTGGCGGAGTTGGCGGTTCCGTTCTGGGCAACGACAGCCGAATTTTGGGCGAAAGCGGCTACTGCACTCAGCAGCAGCATACTGGTTAAAAACAGGTATCTCATGATAATGTGATTAGACAAGTTTTAATTTGGGGCGAAAGATAGTTTTAAATGTAACCCTTTGTCTCTGTATTTATTAAGCGGTAGTAAACTAACAATTTATTAATGTTCATTACAGCATTTGTCAAAAAGTAAAGTTGGGGCCGTTTGGCCCTGCTTTTACTGATTTGGGTTGATTGAATAGAAAAGCCAGGCAGTGCATGAGAAGGGCAACTACTCAGTTTACTCTTCTTCCACATTTCCCGCGCCGAGTTCGGCGAAGAGCGTTTGCCAGTATTGGGTAACGGCGGGGTTGTTCTCGCGGGCCGATGCGTTGGGGGCGAAGGGTAAAATCATCACAATATCGGGCGAGCCAATGGCGTAACGGCTGAGTTGTTTCGCGTCGGTTTTGGCCCATTCGTCTGCCTGGTCGGTGCTTTTGGGCGGGGTTTTCTGGAAATCGCGCCGGTCGTCCGGTGCGCCGGTCCTGGCCGGTACGCTTTCGATCATGTCGCTGAGGTAATAGACCTTCACTAGCATACCACTCTCGTTGGCTTTCTCCAGCACGGGCAAACTCGCCCAGATGTCGGTACGCTGATTCGATAACCCGGTATTCTGTGCGTTGAGTTGTTGCAGCACCCGCTTTCTGATGCTGGCCTTTTCGCGATTCAGCAACAGCGCAAACTCGGTTTCGGCGGCTTCGCGGTCGGTGGGGCTGGCGGCAGATACGTCTTCCATTTCCGAACGTACCGTTACGTTCAGGGCGCGGGCTTTGCTGGTGTTTTCGTGGATGAAATACACGTCGAGCCGGTCACCCTGCTGGTGGATGTTATCGTTAATAATTGCGTCGATGGCCCGCCCGTACTTCCCGGCTACAAACGCATTATCGACGTTGACGCTGCGGGTTTTGTCGATAAAAATCAGCGTATAGATGGGGTCTGGAGACTTGGCTTTTTGCTCTGGCGAGCAGGAGGAAAGGGCTGTTAGGCAAAGAGTTGTTACACAGAGATACGCAGAGAAAAGAAGAGATTCGCGGAGAATATCCTTCTTGAAATATCTCTGTCGCACCGGCGCACCGGAATCTCCTTTTCTCTCTGTGAATCTCTGTGTAACAGCCTTTTCTTCTCTAAAAATCCTCATCACTTCATCAAGTCTGCCCGCAGGGTACTATCTGCCGGGGCGTTGTGGTTCCAGTAGTCGGTCTGGATGGTTTTGGTCAGCACGGCGCGGGACGTCAGCAGGGCGTCGCGGCTGCGGTAGGTGTCGGACCAGCCCACGATTTTGTGGGGGAAATTTTTCTCGAAGACAATCACCAGCGTCCGGTCATCGGTTGGGTATTCAACGGTGTAGGCGTTCAGGTTTTTACCGGGATACAAAACCCCTTCATATACATCGAGTTTGGTGGTAGCGGGCAGCGGCTCCAGCGTTTTGTGCCGAAGGCGGGCGGCCATCGTACCGGGAATCAGCCGCACGTCGCCGATGGGTAGTTTGGCGGGGTTGAGCCGGATGCGGTTCCAGAGTTCATCTTCCAGCATTGCTTTTTCGACTGTGTATTCTTCCTCTGCAATCTTCTCGAAATACGATTTGCCACTGACTGCGTAGCCATTATTTCGATAGTTAAGCTGCTGGTAGCTATGCCCGCACCAGTCCTGAACCGACGTACTGACCTTTAGCGTGTTTGGGTACAGAGACGATTGGCCACTGCCGATGGGCGTAAAAACCGACGTAAACAGCGAGTAATCGTAGATGCCGGTCACGAATTTTTTGCTGATGTTGGTCTTCATCACCGGCATGGCGTGGTCGCTGGGGGCGTCGGTTTTTACCTGCTTATCAGTCAGGAAATCTTCCGTTACGAAAATCAGCACCGCTTCGCCGGGGTTCAACGCACCGTACTGCGCCTGTTCGAGCCGGTAGTGGTTCAGTTCGGCCTTGCCCGCAAACCAATAGGCGGCAAACTCTGCCGACGGCTTTTCGGCAACGGTGGGTTTGGCGGGTTCTTTCTGGAACACCGTTGCCCGCATCGTAAATGCAAAGCCCACCGCCAGGAGCAGTACGATGAGCAGGAAATTTTTCGTGATGGTCTGTTTCATCGGTACCAATAGAAGTTTATTAGGCCAGCTATGTCCACCGCATCAAGTTCATGATGGTCAGACGTGACTACCTGTGCATTAAGCAGATGAGCCTGAGCCAATAAAAATGAGTCGGCTACCGACATTCGGAACGCTGCCTTGAAGCGAGCGGCTGTTTTGACAAAGTCTTCGTCAAGTGTGTATAGCAGTTGAACAGGTAGGCTGCTTATGTCTGACCATAGTTCGTTTGCTACGATCTTGTCAGCACCGGGTTCCTCGCCCAAATAAGTCAACAGCGCATTGGCATCCAGAACATACGAATCTGTCACTGTGTCTGTTGTTTAGCTTCGCGATTCTTTTCCATTTCGTTTTCGCGGCTCAGCGTTTCGGTTGTGATGCCGGATTGAGCGTATTTACCCTGCAAACTGCGCCAAGCTTCGGATGTCTCTCCGGAAGGCTGATCTGACTCAATGATGATATAAGGTATGTCTCTCAGCAGATTTATCAAACCTGCCTTCTTCTCTTCGGGGACGTGAATTGTTACAGTTGACATGGTCTTACTGTTTTTTTGTCAAATCTACTACCTAACGTCGTATCTTGCTGAACAGGTTCTTGCTGAACAGGTTCTTGACAACACATCCCCATGTCCAATCGCTACCTCCGCCCGTTACTCGTTCTTCACTTTACGCTCTTCATTCTTCACTCCCTGACCGCCCAAATACCCAAAGCACCCGCGCGTGCTGAGGGCGATGGTCCGTATAACCGGCTCATTATCCGGGGGGTGACGCTCATCAACAGCACCGGTGCACCACCAATTGGCCCGGTCGATATTGTGGTTGAGAAGAATAAAATTGCCCAGATTCGGCAGGTGGGCTACCCTGGCGTACCCATCGACCCGAAATCGCGCCCGCAACTGAACCCCGGCGATAAGGAACTGGACTGCAACGGTATGTACCTGATGCCCGGCTTCATAGACATGCACGGCCACATCGGCGGGCAAACGCAGGGGACCCCGGCAGAGTACGTGTTTAAACTCTGGCTTGGTCACGGCATTACCACCATCCGCGACCCAAGCTGCGGCAACGGCCTGGACTGGGTGCTGGAACACCGCGCCAAAAGTCTGAAAAACGAGATTACCGCCCCGCGCATTTTGGCCTATACCGTCTTTGGGCAAGGCAGCAAAGATCCCATCACCACGCCCGAACAGGCCCGCGCCTGGGTGCAGCTCAACGCCAAACGCGGGGCCGACGGTATCAAATTCTTCGGAGCCGAACCCAACGTGTTCCGGGCGGCTTTGGATGAAAACCGGAAACTTGGTCTGCGGTCGGCCTGCCACCATGCGCAACTGGAAGTGGCCCGCATGAACGCACTGGCCACCGCCAAAGCGGGCCTGACCACCATGGAACACTGGTACGGCCTGCCCGAAGCCCTCTTTGCCGACCGCACCGTGCAGGACTACCCGGCCAATTACAACTACAACAACGAGCAGGACCGCTTTACCGAAGCGGGCAACCTCTGGCAGCAGGCCGCCAAACCCGGCACCGAACGATGGAATCAGGTCATGGACGAACTGATTGCGCTGGATTTTACCCTCGACCCGACCTTCAACATCTACGAAGCCAACCGCGAACTGATGCTGGCCCGACGCGCCGAGTGGCACGACGACTACACCCTGCCGAGTCTGTGGCGGTTTTACGGACCGAGCCGCATCTCGCACGGATCGTACTGGCACGACTGGGGAACGGAGCAGGAAGTGGCCTGGAAAAAGAATTACCAGCTCTGGATGCAGTTTATCAACGAGTACAAAAACCGGGGTGGGCGCGTTACGGCGGGGTCCGATTCGGGCTTTATTTACCAGCTCTACGGCTTTGCCTACATCCGCGAGCTGGAGTTATTGCGCGAAGCCGGGTTTCATCCGCTGGAGGTCATCCGGGCGGCCACCATCAAAGGCGCCGAAGCCCTCGGCATGGCCGATCAGATTGGCTCGGTGGAGGTCGGTAAACTCGCCGATTTCGTGATTGTGAAGGAGAATCCGCTGGCTAACCTCAAAACGCTCTACGGCACCGGAGCCATTCACCTGAACGACAAAAACGAAGTGGAGCGGGTTGGGGGCGTGACCTACACCGTAAAAGACGGCGTGGTCTACGACGCCAAAAAACTCCTCGCCGACGTCCGCAAAATCGTGGCTGATACCAAAGCCCAGGAGAATTTCGAGATCACCCAGCCCGGCGTTCCGGCGAAGATCGGCAGCGGAAAGAAGTAGTGTACCCTACGCCACCGCTTCCCGCGCCCGCTGCCGCAACAAAAACGGCACGATCAGAAAGCTGATGCCGCTCAGCAACAGGTTGATACCGAAGCCAATGGCGTGTAGAAACGTGGCCGTTACCACACCCTGCGCAATGGTGAAGCCATACAGCACCAACGCCCGGCTTACCAGAAAATGGTACGTACCAATGCCGCCCTGCGTAGGAACCGCCAGCCCCCCCAGCGACGCAACCGCCAGAATGGTCAGCGCAGCGGTAGGGGGGAGGTTGTGCGTAGAATCGACGGCCAGCAGCATCAGATACGTAGCCAGCCAGACGAGTAGCTGACTGAATACGGTCAGGAAAATGAACAGACCTGGCCGGGGCAGCTGCCGGATGGCCATAAAGCCCTGCCGAAAACCGGCCAGCAGCGCGATGCCCCGGACTACCAGCGCGTGCTGGCGCACGGCTCCGTTGCGGGCTGCCAGCCAGATCAGCAAACCCAGCACCAGCGCCACGCCAAGACCACCACCCAGCAGGTACGGCCCCGGCAAAGCGAACGATAAATCGGCGAGGTACCGCTGCATCCGGCCAAACTCCAGCACAAATGTGAGCAGCAGCACTACCGCCAGCATAAACAAATCCACGATGCGCTCGGCCACCACCGACCCCAGCCCCTGCGACACCGGAACGCCATCGGTACGTTGCAGGGTCAGGCACCGGGTCAACTCGCCGGAGCCAATCACGATCATACTGGCAATAACGCCCGTTTGCATGGCCACGGTAGTGCGAAAGGCCGTTGGCCGGTAGCCGAGGGCCATCAGCGGCTGCCGCCAGCGGCTGCCCCGCACAAAATAATTCAGCACCAGCACCAGCACCACCAGCCCAATAAGCCCGTAATTGGCCTGTTTGAACTGACGGGCAATATCCCCGAACGAAACATCTTTCAGGGCATACACCAGCAGCGAAACAGCCAGAATGATGGGGATTCCGCGCCGGACAAATGACGTATTCATGGGGCCAAATTAGGTATTTTCGGGAAGAGACGGGGCGTTACTGGCAGAACTGGCACGGTATTCGTAGTTTTGAGTAATGCGCTCCGGTTCGGTGCCGCGTAACCCGTACAATAATCCGTCCGTAACCTCCTCATGTCAAAGAAAAAGAAAGGCCAACCTGGTACAGCGGCCACTTCTTCGCCTGGCCAACCGCAGTCCACGGCCACCCGCCCACAACCCGCGCCGGTGCATTCGCAATCCGTTGTGACCACGCCCAATCCGCCCGTAGTATCGACTAAACCCGCTGATGTACCCAAAGCTGACCGGCCTTTTGAACTGATCCGGTTCGACCGGCGGGTGAAGTGGTTTATCGGGATTTGCGTTGGGCTGTTTGTAGTGTTGACATTGGCAAGAATTCATCCGGCCTCTATTGCGATGTGGAATCAATTGATGCCTGACGGAAGTGATCAGCGAAAGGGGCTGGTGGCTGGCGAACCTCGTCGGATTCGGATGGACGACTATGCCGTAATGGCCCCTTGGACGCTATCGCAGGTGAACCGGGGATTGCCGCAGGAGAACGAGACCATTGGTGGTGGCAAAGCCCCTGTTTTAGTAGCACCTACCAATCACTTCAGTTCCTTCTTCCGGGCCGACTATTGGGGGTTTTTCTTTCTGAATCTCGAACAGGGTTACGCTTGGGGCTTCAATTCTCGGGCTGCGCTGTCCATTATTGGGGTTACGTTGCTGCTATTGCTGTTTACGGGTAATAATTTCTGGTTGTCGCTGTTTGGCAGTCTGTGGCTCTTCCTGTCATCCGGCACCCAATCTTGGACTCAAATTCCTACTATAATGATAGGATCGGGTAGCCTGACGGTCGTGGCAGCTATCTATCTATTCTTCGGTCAGAGCCGCCGACAGGTAATACTGGCCGGGCTGGGCTTGGCCTATATGAGTCTTTGCTACGCCTTTGTCCTGTACCCGCCCTATCAGGTACCACTGGCCTATCTGCTTTTATGTATGTTGGCTGGCTACATAATTAGCAACTACCAAAGTCAGCGGATCACTCACTACTTACCGCTTAAACTCGGCGCGGGAGTTGTAGCGATCGGCACAATAGGTCTTGCGCTATACCGCTATTATACCGACCTCAAACCGACCATCGAGGCCATTACTAATACAGTGTATCCAGGTAAACGGAGCGAACTGGGCGGTACTGGCTTCATTGCTAACTGGTTTTCGGAATATTTTAGCTGGCAGTACAAAGACACTCAGTTCCCCTCAAACTGGCTCAATCACTGTGAATTATCTCACTACGTTACGTTTGCCCCCATTATTATTCCGGCTATTGTTCTGGTGTTTTTTCTGACTAAGCAACTCGATTGGACATTGGTACTGTTAAGTACATTTGTGGCTTTTGGCTACGTTTGGATCGAAGTTGGTTTCCCTGACTGGCTGGCCAAACTTTCTTTCTGGTCCATTAGCCCTACCCGACGGACACAAATTCCGTTTGGTATCGGTAATGTGCTGCTGTCAGTAATCTACCTCGGTTTTCTGAACACGGTACGTATTCCGAAAGAGAAACGGGTACTCCTCACAGCTTTGGGTGTTGCTGGTGTGGTGGCGTACATGGGCTACGCTGTCTATGTGAACGTCAATGATTCAGCGGGTTTCTTCAAGGCGTACCAACTTTTTATTCCCGCCGTATTCTTTGCTGGTTTAGGCATATTATTGCTTCCTTCCTGGCACACGCCATACCGGAATGCTATTTTCTGCGGAGCTATGTTGCTATTCCTTTTGCCAAACTTGCGGCTCAACCCCGTATCGAAAGGGCTTGCTCCTATAACCGATCACATTCTTTACAAAACCGTTGACGAAATTCATAAACGTGAACCGGATGCTAAATGGGTGGTCTTCGGTGGGCAGTATGTTTCGTACCTGGTAACGGCAACTGGCGTTGACTTGCTCAGCGGAGTTAAATACACGCCCCCCCGCAAAATACTTAGTGTATTGGATCCAACTGCCAAACGGGACTCAGCCTATAATCGCTACGCTCACACTGTTTACAACACGTACATCGACCCTCAAAAGCCTGATACGGTTGTGATGGTCAACACCTTTGAGGACGGCTATACGGTGGCGATGGATCCCTGTTCGCCCCGTTTCAAAAAGTTAAATGTAAAGTATATCGTTTTCGACCGGCAGCCGCAGCCCGTAGAAATCCGGTGCATGAAACTAACGACTTCTCTGGGGTCCATCCAGATTTATCGAATAAACGACTGATTACCTGCACACCTTAAACCAAACCAAATTATGATGACCAGTCTTCGTGTCTTTGCCAACAAGTATCTCGGCAAATCGGTAATGAGCCGTCTGCGTACCGTCAACAGTCTGGTTGATGATAGCCGGATGGGTGCAGCCCGGCAGCGGTTTTACGGGCAGTTTGTGAAACAGGGCAGTTTGTGCTTTGATGTTGGCGCAAACGTTGGCAACCGAATTAAACCCCTACAGGCCCTTGGGGCGCGGGTGGTTGCGGTTGAACCACAACAGGAGTGTTGCCGGGCGTTGGAAAAGCGATTTGGTGACTCGATTACTATTGTGGGTAAGGGGCTTGGCAGCCAGGAAGAGAAGCGGGATTTTTACGTATCTGATGCGTCCACACTGTCCACATTTTCGAGTGAATGGATTGAGACTACGGGAAAAACTCAACGTTTTGAGGGTTACAACTGGTCAGATGTGCGGCAGATCGAGATTACAACGCTCGATGCACTTATTGCACAGTACGGCGTACCTGATTTTATAAAAATCGACGTGGAGGGGTTTGAGCACGAAGTAGTTAGCGGATTATCGCAGCCAGTTCAAATGCTTAGCTTTGAGTATGCCGTACCCGAATACAGTCATCGGCTGGTTGATGTACTGCTGTCCTTACAGCGTATCTACAACGATAAAATGCAATGCAATTTTGCCGCCGGCGAAGAAATGAAATGGCAGCTAAGCAACTGGCTGACCACTGATCAAATGCTGGCTTATATCCAAACCAATGACTTCGTAAAATCGTCCAGTGGTGATGTATATGTACGGCACATGTAGTGAGTTAAACGCAGCGATAACAGAAAAATGATCATGAAAACGAAAGCAAACCGGATATTGATCGTTGTTCCCTGCTACAATGAGGAGGAGGCCATTGCGGGCGTTGTGGCAGACATAAATCGGGTGCTTGTGCAACCCGGTCTGACCATTGACGTGCTGGCCGTGAACGATTGTTCTACCGATCAAACGCTCCGGGTTTTGCAATCGCTCAATTGCCTGTATCTCGATTTGCCCGTCAATCTTGGTATTGGTGGAGCCATGCACGCGGGATACAAATTCGCGTATCGAAACGGCTACGATATTGCCGTGCAGATGGACGGTGACGGGCAGCATCCGGCCTCTGAGCTGCATAAGATTTTGCAGCCGGTTCTGGACGACGACGCTGATGTAGTGATCGGTTCGCGGTTTTTGCAGCGAAGTGGTTTTCAGTCTTCGGGTATTCGGCGGGTGGGTATCAGCTACTTTCGGCGGCTGAATCAGTTTCTTATCGGCCAGACTATCTACGATAGTACGTCGGGATTTCGGGCGTTCAATCGGCGGGCCTTGACGGTTGTAAATGGCTACTATCCCGACGAATACCCAGAACCCGAAGCCATTGTGCAGTTTGGGCTGAGCGGTATGCGGATAAAGGAAGTACCCGTTGTCATGCGCGAGCGGCAGGGCGGAGTTTCCTCGATAAATACCAGCCGGGCAATTTACTACATGCTTAAGGTAACGCTTGGGACGCTGTTTGTTTATGCGCGGCTACGTCTCAAATACCCTTCCCAAACTACCTGACCAATGGAAACAATACCCGTTGTCATACAAATAATCGGGCTTGTCAGTGCGAGCCTGTTCATGCTGTATATCTTCCGGCTGATTGTCAAAGGCAAACTGCGGGAAGAGTACTCCATTATCTGGATACTCTGCACTATTATCCTGATTGTCTTCTCGATTTGGCGACACGGGCTGGAGCAGATTTCTCTGGCGTTGGGCGTGTTTTACCCGCCCTCGCTGGTCTTTCTGGCCGCTATTTTTGCCATCATCGTGTTTCTAGTACATCTCTCGGTGGTCGTGTCACGGATGCAGAGCCACATCAAGAGCCTGACCCACGAAATGGCGTACCTTAAGCAGGAACTGGCCCAGGCCAAAGCGCAGGGGCAACCAGAATCGGCACCGGGTCAGGTCCATATACTGATTGAACCCTGACTATGCTGTTACCCACCATCAGCGTTATTACGCCCTCCTTTAATCAGGGTCAGTTTATTCGGCAAACGATAGAATCCGTACTTGGCCAGCATTACCCCAGTCTTGACTACACGGTTATCGACGCCTTATCGACCGATGAGACGCCCGCCATCCTCGCTGAATACACAGACCGATTGCGGCTGATTGCCGAAAAGGACAACGGCCAAACCGACGCACTCAACAAGGGGCTGAAACTGGCTATGGGCGATGTAGTCTGCTGGCTCAACTCCGATGATTATTTCTTGCCGGATACCCTGCTGCGGGTCGGCGAATTCTTTGCCCAAAACCCGGACGTCCTATGGCTCACCGGCGACTGCCTGATTGTGGACGAAAATGGCCTAACCATTCAGCAACCCGTTCGCCAGTATAAACGACTGCTCCGGCGGCTACCCGCCGGGATGTTTCTGGGAATGACCAATGCCATTTGTCAGCCCGCTACGTTCTGGCGACGGTCGGCCCACGAACAATTGGGCTATTTGGACGAATCGCTCCGGTACACGATGGACTATGACTGGTGGCTTCGATTGAACCGGTTGCAACCTCCAGCGGTATTGCGTCAGCCGCTCACCGCTTTTCGCATACACAAAGAATCGAAGGGGGGCAGTCAGTTTGAGCGGCAGTTCAACGAAGATTACGCCGTGCTGACCCGGCACGTATCGACCCGGTACGTTCGGCTGGCGCACCAGTTGCACAACCAGTTGATTATGGGGGCTTACCGTATGCTGAAATAAGCTTCGCGGGCTTTCTGGAAAGCCAGTTGGAATCCGATGAATGCGTAAATACCTGCCCGTTTTACTGGATTTCTGGTATGCGCCAACGCCACGCCCATCGCTTCCTGCGTCGATTTATAGATGTTGCCCCCCGTGATATTGTCGCTCCGCATCGTGAACACATGCACCAGCCGGTTCGGAATGCAGGCCACCTGCTGGCGGCTGGTTGCGCTTTCCATCATTTGCAGCCACAAATCGTAATCCATGCAGTAGCGCAGTTTGTCTTTTAACCGGATATGGTGCTGCCGACAAAACTGCGGACTGAAAAACACGTTGCCACACATGATCGAATCCGTAAACCACATCAGGTTATAATCCAGATCTCGTTTGAAGCGATTCTCGAACGTGTTGGATTCAGTCCAGTGAATTTTGTAGCCGCCGTAGCAGATGATGGGTGTTACGTCCGTCCTGGCGATATAATCGGTGAGGAAAGCATCAGCATCAGCCAGCACCTGCGTATCGACCAGATAATCATCGTTACCGAGCCAGAGTACGTACTCACCCCGTGCCGTGTCAATACCGATGTTTATGGCGTCTGACAGTCCTGTATCTATCGGCTTATTAACCCGGCGAATTCGGGAATCAGACTGACTCAGATTGTCAACAAGGACATGAGAACTATCACTCGATTTACCATCGACAACGACAATTTCATAATTTGAATACGTCTGACCCTGAACTGATTCAATACACCGCCTGATGTAGTCGGCTCCGTTGTAATTAGGAATCAGAATGGTAAATAATCGGCTCATTGGAACGAAGTATTGATACGATCAGACTGATTAGGAGAGTCGCTTACTGACGAAAATAGCATCCTGCTGAAGCACGCTTCCTGTATTGGGGTCGATCAATTGTTCGAGTGATCCCCGGTAATCGAACCCAAATTCAGATAAGGTCTGGTATAACTCCCGAAACGACGCGTCCCCTTTGTACAGACTTTTGATGGATGTTTCGACAACAATCATAGCAGCCTTCTCGATAACGGTACTGCCGCCCGACAGAACGTTGCTTTCGTAACCCTGAACGTCAATTTTGACCAGTATTCGACCCGACAAGTTTAGTTCGGTAGCTACATCGTCGAGCCGTCGGATAGGTACGCTAATGACAGATGAGTTTTTAGTTTGTGGATAACTCTGAATATGCTGCTCCGACATTTTCAGGATGGACGACGCCGGGCTGTACGCGTTCTGGTGAAAATCGACCTGTCCGGTTTCATCACCAAGGGCGAAATTGTGGACCGATAGATTTGGAAAGGCGCGGCTCAGTTTGCTCAGTTTGGCGAAGCAGTCAGGTACCGGCTCGAACGAATGAATATGTGCTTTTGGGAAAAGTGTACAGAAGTTAATGGCTGCCTGACCCACGTTCGCGCCGATGTCGAGAATAGTTTCAACGTTCAGATCACGAATCCAGGGGGCGCGGTACGCCAGATTCGGCTGTATTTGCAGACCGTGTGGCACCCACCGAATCAGGCGGGGATTGGTCAGCAGGAATGCAATATCATCAATGTATTTAGTCAGTCTCATGGTTCAGGGACGTTGTCGAAACCAAAAATAACAACTAACGTGCCGAATTGGTCAGGCATCGCACCTTCTTCCGTATTTTTGAGTTTCATTTTAAACGAAAAAACACGCGGGCAACCCCGGTATGAAACTTAATCTTCTTCCAACAGACCTGTTTGAAAGCCGTCATAACGGCCTGAAAGACGCCGATTTCGACGCGATGCTCCAGACCGTAGGGGTGGACTCCGTCGATGAACTCATCCAGCAGACCGTGCCTGACGCCATCCGGCTGGCCCGCCCGCTCAATCTGCCCGCGCCAAAGACCGAACGGCAGTTCCTGACCGATTTTAAAAAACTGGCCAGCCAGAACAAAGTATTCAAATCGTATATCGGCACGGGCTACTACGATACCGTAACGCCGAACGTGATTCTGCGGAATATTCTCGAAAACCCCGCCTGGTACACGGCCTACACGCCCTACCAAGCCGAAATTGCCCAGGGACGGCTCGAAGCCCTGCTTAATTTCCAGACGGTGGTGTCGGAGCTGACGGGTATGGATTTGGCCAATGCATCGCTGCTGGACGAAGCCACCGCGGCCGCCGAAGCCATGACGATGCTGTTTGCCATGCGTCCGGCCCAGACCAAAAAAGCTACTACGTTCTTCGTCTCGGACCGTTGCCACCCGCAAACCATCGAGGTCCTGCATACCCGCGCTACGCCCGTGGGCATTACCGTTCTGGTGGGCGACCACCGCAGCGTGGATTTGACCAGCGGCCAGGTGTTCGGGATGCTCCTGCAATACCCGGCCTCCGACGGCGAAGTATTTAACTACACCGACCTGATTGCCTCAGCGCACGAACTGGGCATTACCGTGGCTGTTGCTGCCGATCTGCTGTCCCTGACGCTGCTGACCCCTCCCGGCGAAATGGGAGCCGATGTTGTGGTTGGTTCGGCGCAGCGGTTTGGCGTGCCAATGGGCTTTGGCGGCCCACACGCGGCTTTCTTTGCCACGCGCGATGCCTTTAAGCGGCAGATTCCGGGTCGGATTATCGGCGTATCGGTCGATGCCGAGGGCAAACCCGCGCTCCGCATGGCTCTGCAAACCCGCGAGCAGCACATCCGGCGCGAAAAAGCAACGAGCAACATCTGCACCGCGCAGGTTTTGCTGGCCGTTATGGCAAGCAGTTACGCGGTTTATCACGGCCCCGACGGACTGCGGGCCATTGCCGAACGGGTACACGGCCTGACCAAACTATTTGCCACCGCGCTGCAAAGAAACGGCCATACGGTCCTGACCCAAAACTACTTCGATACCATAACGGTGCAGGTCAATGATTCTGACTCACTGCGGAAATCGGCGCGGGCGGCACAGGTCAACCTGCGGTACTATGCCGACGGGCGGCAGGTGGGCGTCTCGTTCGACGAAGCCAAATCGCTGCACGACGTATCGGAACTGCTAACGGTGTTCGGCGTGAAAGCCAACCTCGACACGCTGGCCGACGAGCTGGAAATCACCTGGCCGGAGCGGCTTGTTCGCCAGTCGGATTATCTGACGCATCCCGTTTTCAGTACGCACCACACCGAACACGAGATGCTGCGGTATCTGAAATCGCTGGAAGAAAAAGACCTTTCGCTGGTACATTCCATGATTGCGCTCGGTAGCTGCACCATGAAACTGAACGCTACCGCCGAGATGATTCCCGTAACGTGGCCGGAGTTCGGGCAGATGCACCCCTTTGCCCCCGCCGAACAAACGGTAGGCTACCAGCAGCTTTTTGCCGACCTCAACGACTGGCTTTGCGAGATTACCGGCTTTGCGGCCATGTCGCTGCAACCCAACTCCGGGGCGCAGGGCGAATACGCCGGGCTAATGGTCATCCGGGCCTACCACGAAAGCCGTAACGACCAGCACCGGACCATCGCGCTCATTCCGCAGTCGGCGCACGGTACCAACCCGGCCAGTGCGGTCATGGCAGGCATGAAAGTGGTCATCGTGAAATGCGACGAACGCGGCAACATCGACGTAGTGGACCTCCGCGCCAAAGCTGAGCAGTACAGCAGCGAACTGGCCGCGCTGATGGTTACGTACCCGTCTACGCACGGCGTTTTCGAGGAAAATATCCAGGAAATCTGCGCCATTATTCACCAGCACGGCGGGCAGGTATACATGGATGGGGCCAACATGAACGCGCAGGTGGGCCTGACCTCGCCCGCGGCCATCGGTGCCGACGTGTGCCACCTGAACCTGCACAAAACCTTCTGCATTCCCCACGGCGGGGGCGGCCCCGGTATGGGTCCCATCGGCGTGGCGGAGCAATTGGTGCCGTTTTTGCCGGGCAAAGGGTCTGGTGCGGTGTCTGCCGCGCCCTACGGCTCAGCGTCGATTCTGACGATTTCCTACGCCTACATTGCCATGATGGGGGGCGAGGGACTGACCAACGCTACCAAACGCGCCATTTTGAACGCGAACTACATCAAAGCCCGGCTCGACGGTCAGTACGATACGCTCTATACGGGTACCAGCGGACGCTGCGCCCACGAGATGATTATCGACTGCCGCCCGTTCAAACAGTCGGTTGGTATCGAGGTTGAGGACATTGCCAAACGGCTGATGGACTATGGTTTCCACGCGCCGACGGTGTCCTTTCCCGTGGCCGGTACGATGATGATCGAGCCGACCGAATCGGAATCGAAAGCCGAACTCGACCGCTTCTGCGACGCCATGATCGCCATCCGCAACGAAATCCGCGAGATTGCCAACGGCGAAGCCGACCGCGCCGACAACGTGCTCAAACACGCCCCCCACACGGCTAACATCGTGTTGTCGAGCGCGTGGGATCGCCCGTACAGCCGCGAGAAGGCCGTTTTCCCGCTGCCACAGGTACGCGCCCGCAAGTTCTGGCCCACCGTGAGCCGCATCGACTCGGCCTACGGCGACCGCAACCTCATCTGCGCCTGCGTCCCCATCAGCGACTACGAAACCGAACTGGCCATGGAAGCCAGTCTGGAGCAACAGGCATAAGGACCGTTACGAACGAATTACGAAAGCCCAATCCAGAATCTGGATTGGGCTTTTAATTTTTCTGGCTTACAATCCGCTTTTCGAGCTGACTGGGTGCCGCTACTACGGTTGCCTGATGCTGCCGAACCATTTCTTCGATTTCACGTACTTTTTCGGGGTATTTCGCGGCAATGTCGAAGCGTTCCGAGGGGTCGTGCTGGAGATTGTACAGTGTATACGTCGTTAGCTTCTCCAATTTTTCGGGGTAGCCCTGTGGGTTATTTTTAAAGAAATAGAGCTTAAAATCGTTTTTTCGGGCGGCAAACAGGCGGGTGCTGTGGTAGTACAGCATCTCGTTGCGGGGGCTTTTGCCCGTACCGCGCAATACCGGCACCAGATTGTAGCCGTCATACACGCGGTCGGTGGGGAGGGTGGCCCCGGTCAGGCTGCTGAACGTGGGCAGCAAATCCAGCGTACTACCCATCTGAGACACAACGGCGGGCTTCACCCGGCCCGGCCCCCAGAAAATGGCCGGTACCCGAACCCCTCCTTCGTAACTGGTACCCTTACTGCCAAACAGCGGCCCGGCACTGCCCCCGTTTTCGTCGAAAATAACCCAGGGGCCATTGTCGGACGTGAACACGACGTAGGTGTTTTTGTCAAGACCTGCTTTTCGGAGTGCGTCCAGAATCTGCCCGGTACTCCAGTCAATCTCTTCAATTACGTCGCCATACAGGCCCCGTTCGCTGGTTCCCTTAAACTTCGCAGATGCAAACAGCGGCACGTGGGGCAGCGAATGGGCCAGATACAGAAAGAAGGGCTGGGTTGCTGAACCGGTCTTTTTCTGAGAAATAAATTTCAGGGCCTCTTCGGTATAGCGTTTCACGATGGTGGTCTGGTCGGCGGGGCGTTCAATGATTTGGGTGTTACGCATCAGCGGTACATTGAAATACTCCACTTTGGGATTCATCAGCGATTCGCGGGTATCCAGATCGTTCACCCGGTCCATGTCGTTACTGTACGGAATACCATAGTACGAATCGAAGCCGTGGCTCGTGGGCAGGTATTGGGGCAGGTGGCCGAGGTGCCACTTACCGATAGCAGCCGTGCGATACCCCTGCTTTTTCAGAATCCGGGCAATGGTGTTTTCGCTCTGTGGCAGCCCCCCGTCCGAGTCAGGAAACAGCACCCGGCGTTTATCGCTGCACATACCCGTTCGGATGGGCAGCCGCCCCGTAAGCAGACCCGCCCGCGAGGGTGTACAGACATTGGCGGCCACGTAAAAGCTGGTCCATCGTTGCCCCTCGGCCGCCATCCGGTCAATGTTGGGCGTTTTGATGCTGGGGTGGCCGTAGCAGCCCAGGTCGCCGTAGCCCTGGTCGTCGGTCAAGATGACGATAAAGTTAGGTTTGCCGGTGCTGGTCTGAGCCGTGGCCGGTCTGACAATCAGGAAGCTGACTATCAGTAGTAAAGAGGAAAGCAGGTAGCGAATCACGTCATTGACAGGTTTAGGATGAGAAAATATCATGACTTACCGGTCTGTACCGGCTTTTGCCAGGGCACCCGCCCCGACTCCTGAATGTGCAGCATGAGCAGGGCGTTCAGTTTTTTATAGACCTGTGGCTGCTCCTTAATCACATTGTTTTTTTCGAGCGGGTCATTTTTCAGGTTGTACAGTTCGGGGGCCTGATTGGGTTTGTCCTGCACCAGTTTCCAGTTGCCGAGCCGCAGGGCGTAGCTGCACTGCCCGGCCCAGTCGGTGCCGCCTTCGCGCCGGGTAAAATACAGCGGTCGGTCGGGTTCGGCAATTGCGGGCTTACCCAGCAGGGTGTTCAGGAAACTGCGGCCTTCAATCGGTTGCGTCGGTTTCAGGCCGGCCACGTCGAGCAGGGTCGGGAACAAATCCATGGTCAGATTGATCTGCTCAGACACGGCCCCGCCCTGGATTTTGCCGGGCCAGGCTATGCAGGTAGGTACGCGCAGGCCCCCTTCATACATACTTTGCTTACCATCGCGGGCGGGGCCGTTGTTGGCCATGCTGGGCAGGTGACCACCGTTGTCGCTGGTGAAAATAATGAGCGTATTCTCATACTGACCACTTTCTTTCAATGCCCGGATTACCTGCCCGATGCCGTTGTCCAGGTGTTCAATAAAGGCCACTAAACTGGCGCGGGTTTCGTTCAGGCCGGGTTCGCGCTGCTTCACGTTTTGGAGCCATTGGGCGGGTGGCTGCACCGGAAAATGCGGGGCGTTGTAGGCCAGATAGAGGAAGAACGGGTTCTGTCCATTCCGGTTCTGTTTGGCCCGCTGCCGAATGTATTCTACCGACCATTGGGTGAACAAATCAGTAGCGTGGCCGGGCGGGTCGATAGTCTGGGTGTTGTGACGCATGTAGTTGATATCGTGTCTTCGTTTCAGCACGTAATCGTCCATCATGTCGCCGAGCCAGCCATGAAACTCATCAAACCCACGCTGATTGGGCAGGTTAGGGGCTTCGAGGCCGAGGTGCCATTTGCCGATAATAGCCGTGTGGTACCCGGCTTTTTTAAGTTCGGTG
>JACMPG010000105.1 GCA_014377625.1 Spirosoma sp. | reverse complement strand
GTAAATCCAGCCCTGCTTTGAGGGTGCATCCGGGTTGAAATACTCCAGAAGGGTATATACCAGCCAAAGAATGAGGAGGTAGAAGGTCGGGTTGTTGAGCCGGTGCCACGCCATACGTTTGCCGTTCAGGACCGTACTGAGCAGTGTCAGAGCCAGCAGGCCATCCAGAGCCAGTCCAACGGGAGCTTCGGTGTTCAGGAAACGCGAAAAGCCCAGTATGAAACTGATATTTACATAAATCAGTAAACCCAGCCGGGGCTGAAGAAGAATACCGACCACCATGGCCAGACCGAGGGGTATGGCCAGTGCAATCAAACCACCCACCAGACCAAAACCACCCAGCATCCAGCCCGACGTCACTGCCGCCACTACGCCTATGATCCCGTAGAGCCAGCGGTCGTCGTGCATGAGGTCAGAAAGAGACGTTTGTTGAGACATGGAGTAAAGGCAATTTTCCGAACCGGATAATGAAGTTACGTATGTACGACTACCGTCCGTTGCATACCGAATATAAACTAAATGACTGATCTACGCGGCCCTGCGGGCCTTCTCCCAGATGCCGGAGATATTACCATTGCCGTATCGCCAGAAGCCAAGCAGTACGCACCAGTTCATAAAAACAAAGTAAAACGGGACGAACGTGAGTTTCCAGCGGGTTTGCCGGTTCTCGAGTACGTATCCTACCCCGGCAGCCATATAGAAAGCGAGTTGCAGGCCAAACAGTACCTGCCAGAAACCCAGCTCTGACGCATCAGATACGGGCCGTGTGAGTAGGATGGCATTCAGAAGCAGCAGCAGGGGCAGACAAAACGGCGTAATGGCCCAGCGCAGCACCCGGTGCGAAACATACTGAAACGTAAGCCAGCCGTAGCGCGATACATTGAGTAGATAGGATAACCTTTTCATGGCCTGAAAGCCACCTGTAGCAATTCTGACTTTACGTTTCATCTCCTCCGCTACCGAATGAGATGCATGTTCCAGCGCGTAGGCATCCGGTGCGTAGGCTACCCGAAAGCCACGTCCGGCAATGCGTAACGAAATAATGAAGTCGTCGAGCAGGGTGTCAGTTTCTACCGGTTCGTACAATTCGGTGCGGATGGCAAACAACTCCCCGGCGGCTCCGACAATAGTGTGTAACTCTGCGTCGAGTTTTTTCAGGAATGACTCGTACCGCCAGTACAGACCCTCACCACTGCCAGCCGCTGTATCGGCACCCGCGACCCGAATGCGTTTTTCGCCCGTTACGGCTCCTACCTCCGGCGCGTTGAAGCGGGTAACTAAACGACGGACGGCTTCGGGGTTGAGGTGCGTGTTGGCATCGGTAAAAATGGTAATGGGAGTTTGTACGTTACTCATGGCCCGGTTCATGGCAGCCACCTTACCCAGCCGCTGCGACCCCGACAATATTGTCAGATTGGGTAGTTCTGGCTGACGGCTCGCCAGGTATTCGGCTGATCCGTCGTTCGATCCCTCAATAACAAACAGTAACCGGAGTTTACTGGTGGGATAATCCTGGTCAAGGCAGTTCTGGAGTTTATCGTTTAGGTAGGCCCGCTCGTTGTAGGCTGGTATAACCATTGTTACTATTGGTAACGTATTTTCAATAGCTGGTACTGACGCTGCCGTGCCTGAACGGTCGTCAACTATATCGATCCGGCCCCGGACACGAACCAGTAGCCACGCTACTATCCCATAGCCAATATACGTGTACAGAACCACGAAGGCCAGTCCGAAAAAAACGATGCCAACACAATCGTAAGCTAAGTCCATGACATTACTTTAGACAAGAATACTATACAGATGATGTACTGGTTGATCGAAAATTCCACAAAATACCCCTTAAAAATGCCCGAATCTGTAAAGTTTGACCAGCAAAGAGATACGATGTTATATGTTTTGGTAATACCAGCGTAGCGAAAAAAGTATAGAAAACATATCGCTGAAACCACGAAGCGTGTCGACGCATGTATAAGATACGGTTTCGGGTTAGGTAATAGGTGCGTAGTGGACTGTTACGACCAACTGTCACGGACTCTTTGTGTAAAATAGTGGCTAAAGGCTGGTAATAGATGATAAAGCCAGCGTCGAGAATCCGTTGCGACCAGTCCAGTTCCTCGTAGTACAGAAAGAAACGCTCGGCAAAACGCCCCACTTTATCAATGACCTCTTTGCTCACCAGCATGGCACAACCATGGGCGAAATTTGTTGGTCCCGGTACATCATACTGCTCACTATCGGGTTGATCGTAGCCCACTACGGTTGCCGTTCCGGTAAACATATTCATGGCATTGTAACCCGCGTACTGCACGTGCCGGGGCTGATCGAAGAAAAAGATTTTCGGACAAACAACCCCAATCCGGCCATCAGTACCGAAGGGCTGAAGTAGCAGTTCCAGCAGCATAGCGTTTAGTTCGGTGTCATTGTTGACGATAAAAAAATAATCGCCCCGCGCCTGGTCAATGCCGAGGTTGTTACCCCCTGTAAAGCCAAGATTGACTTCACTCCTGATAAGCCGCAGGTGGGGATATGCCGTGCTGTCGAGTTGCGTATGCAGGGCTGGTTCAGACGCATTATCAACAATAACAATCTCGTAATTGGGGTAGGTTAGACCACGTGCCGACTCCAGAAACTGGCGGGTTGTTTCAGCCTGATTGTAGTTGATCGTAATGATCGAGAGCAGGGGCTTTTGGCCAACGTCTATACGTTCTCCTTCTGCCATAGACTAAAGAAAGTTCGCCAGATGATGTATAGGTCGGTTTTGAACGAGAAATTACTGGCGTAATCAATATCGAGCAGCGTACGCTCTTTGTCAGACATGATACCTTGTCCTTTAGCACGTTTCTTTATTTGCCACAGTCCCGTTAAGCCAGCGGGGCCGGCAAATCGCTGGGCAAACTCGTTGGAGGTCAATTTTTCAGCCTCATACAGGGGAAGGGGGCGGTTTCCTACCAGCGACATATCGCCCAGTAGGACGTTGAGCAGTTGAGGTAGCTCGTCAATGCTGCTATTACGCAAAAAGGTGCCCAGCCGGGTAATACGCGGGTCGTTTCTGAACTTCATGAACTTGGCTGATTCGGCGTCCTGCGTAAGAAATTGCTTTTCGCATACCATCCGATCCTGATCCAGTAACAACTGCTGGCAGCTGATACCCTGCTGTCGGCACGTCTCGCAGAGCGAGCTACCCCCAGTTATATAATCACCAGTGACAATCTCCTTTTTTGTAGGTTTGGCATAAATATTGTTGCCGGCGAGGCTGGCAAGTTGCTGGTCAGCTTTCACCTTCATGGTACGAAATTTATACATATTGAATACTCTGAAATTGGTGCCCGCCCGTTTTGACAAATAAAAAGCGGAACCTTTATTATCAACCACGATAGCTATGGCTACCACCAACAGCAGGGGCGATAATAAGATAAGAGCAAGCACGGATACCACGACGTCAATAAGCCGTTTCCAGATCGGAAGTCGAAACAGATCAAAGCCAGCAGGATCTCTGTGTTGTTCGGATGCCTGCACACGCTTTTTTAACTTGAGATAATAGGTGATCTTCTGTTTCAGTTCTGCTTCAGTAATACCAAGTGTTAATACATCAGTTACTTCACTGCTTAGCATTCCTAGTAACGTTTTGATTTCGGTAACGCCACAAAGCAGAACGAGCGGGATAAATGATGATTCGGAATGCTTCCTGAGGATGTCGACAATGGTTGATTCGTAAACTCCTTCGGCAATGATAAGACTAATTGAGCGATCACTTTCTAACCAGACCCGAACATCACTTGCCTGATCGCAGAGAACAAACTTAATATTTTCCTTACCTACTATATTTTTTATTATGTTAACGTAGTTGCTATTTTTTTGCACTACAAGTAAACATATTCCGGATTGATTGGTCATAGATCGGCCGTTTCTGTCCATTACAAACTGATGCTCGTGGATTGTTTTGGCACGCATTTTGCAAGTTATTTTAATGGTTGGTAAACAGCTGACGACCTAATCACTATTCAAAATAATTATGAATCAACGCATGCATCATAAAATCATCAAAGACATTACGCGGGTGCGAATCTGCTGTAATAGACTTGGTTGTGATGATGTATGTATTGGTAGCGTTTGGACTGGACTTGCAGATACGGGAAGTGAAGACCGACGAAGCAATACATGGAGCTTAGCCCGGACTTCGAGTGGGTTAAACGGTTTCATTATAAAGTCATCAGCGCCGTTTTCCAGGCATTTGATTCGCGTGTCACTATCCGAAACACTGGAGAGTACAACAATAGATGCTTGTTTTATAAGTCCACTGGTACGAACCAACTTAGTAAGATCAAGACCGCTAAAACCATCCATTGCCAATTCGGTGATAACGAAATCGAAGGATTTCTCCTGTAGTAATACCCGGGCCGCTTCCTGACCTGTGCGGGCAATACATACTGAGAAATCATTCTGAAGTGTCTGTGCAAGAATATCGGCTACGTAGGGGTTGGGATCCACTATGAGAAGGCGGTACTTTTTGTTCATTGCTGTAGTGTGTTTAGACATTTAGACTGCATCGTACTCAGCCGGTTACTGTACCCCCAAAAAAAGTGTACTATTCTACCACTACGATTCGGCTATTCATGCAAAAAAAGCTCTTGTTCACCTACTTACAGGTGAGAGGGAGTCTTGTTTATTTACTATACGGTACCTTCTAGTATCCTACAAAAGTTGAGGTTTTACCTGCCTATATTTGATTAGTCTTAGGATATCAACTAAAAATTATTGTTGGCGTGATTGGCGGAATGCGAATTCAATAAACTGATCGAGAGAGTCCGGGTTCCGCAATACGTCCCGATTTGTTGCCAGCGTAGCCGTCATGCCAGCCAGAATTTTTTTGACCGGCGTTTCCATTTTCTTGCCGCTTATCGTGTAAGGAACCTCATCAATCTGATAAATTACATCTGGTACGTGGCGCGGGCTGAACTGATTCCGCAGCGTCTGTCTGATACGGGTAGTTAGTTCGTCGGTGAGTTTGATACCGTCACGCATGACTACAAACAAGGGCATATAGTATTTCCCTCCCGGCTGTTCAACGCCCACAATCAGGCTGTCGGCCACTTCATCAATCTGCTCAACGGCACTGTATATTTCTGCGGTACCAATCCGGACACCGTCGCGGTTCAGCGTAGCATCGGAGCGTCCATATATAATTACTCCCTTCCGTTCTGTAATGCGGATATAGTCGCCGTGCCGCCATACACCCGGATATTCACTGAAGTAGCTACTCCGGTACCGTTCATTGGCCGGGTCGTTCCAGAAATAAACAGGCATAGAGGGCATCGGCTCCAGAATTACCATCTCGCCCAGTTCGTTATACACTGGCTGGGCATCTTCGTTGAACGCTTCTACTTTGCATCCCAGCAGCCGACACTGAATTTCACCTTCATAGACCGGCAGGAGCGGATTTCCGCCTACAAACCCGCTACATACATCGGTACCACCGCTGAACGATATTAGCCATACGTCGGATTTCACGGCGTCATATACCCACCGGAAACCCTCCGGCGGTAGGGGAGATCCTGTTGAGCCAATGGTGCGCAGATTTGGTAATTGGGCCGTATCTATGGGGCGGAGACCAGCCTGCATGCAGGCCGTAAAATAGGCTGCTCCACCACCAAAATGGGTGATCTGGGCCTGATCTGCCAGGTTCCATAATGTGTTAAGGTCAGGATAAGCGGGAGATCCGTCATATAGTACCAGCGTAGCCCCGGCCAGCATGGAGCCGAGTGCAAAGTTCCACATCATCCAGCCGGTAGTAGAGTACCAGAAATACCGTTCGCCCACGCGCACGTCCTGATGCAGAGTGAGTGCTTTGAGGTGTTCGAGCAGACAGCCGCCCACACTGTGCGTAATGGCTTTAGGCTTGCCGGTAGTGCCGGACGAATACAGAATCCAGATGGGATGACTGAACGGCACCGGCTCAAACACCAGTCCGTCGGGTGCGGGTGTTCGCAGGATGTCATCCCATAATACGCCGTTATTGGGTCGATAGCGTTCATCTAAGTAGGAGAGCCAGACCACCCGCCGGAGTGATGGTAAACTAGCTCGCAACTCCTCCATAGCATCCGTTTTGTCGATGGGTTTTCCGTTGTACGTGTACCCGTCGGCCACAATAAGCACCACCGGCTCAATTTGCCGGAACCGTTCCAGAATGCTGGCTGTACCAAAGTCGGGCGAGCAACTCGACCAGACAGCCCCAACGGCGTTAGTCGCGAGAAAAGCCACCACTGCCTGCGGAATGTTGGGTAAGACCGAAACCACCCGGTCGCCCACACCCACGCCCTGCTCGCGCAGCCAGGCCGAAACTGCCGCCACCTGCTGCTCCAGGTGGGCCCAGGATACCGCTGTGAGCGGGTGCCGTTCCGACGCAAATAACAGCGCGGGCTGACTGACCTCCACCAGCGGCACTGCGCCGGTGCGGGGCTTGGGCGTTGGGGCAGCCTCTGGTTTGTGCCGGAAGATATGTTCGGCGTAGTTGAGCGTCGACTCAGAAAACCATTCAGTACCAATCATATCGGCTTCGTTGGGCCGGAACAGGATCTGATGGTAGGGTGTATGGCTCTGAATATCGAAAAACTGCCACAGGCTTTCCCAGAAATGGGCAAGGTCAGTAACGGACCAGCCCCAGAGGTCATCATAATTGCGGAAGTACAGGCCTTTCTTCACAAAAAGCCAGTCCATGTATTTCTTGAGGAGCGAGTTGTTGACAGTGCGTTGGTCAGGCGTATAGAGGGGTGTCATGTTGGCGATGGGTTGAGGAAGTCGGTACGTTGACTGACTGTCAACGTTTGCGGGCCGTGCTGGATTGTTTTCCCGGCTAAATGCGTTGCTATTCAGATAGTCTGGGACAGCGTATACTGGAAAGGCGTACCTTTGCACTCCTTTTTGCAGTTTTTGCGTCTGGGGTGCTGATAATCAGTGTATTTACAAATTATAGTTAAGTGATTTCCTTTATTTTTTATGGATCAGGATTCTGATAAGAACCGAGCCGGTGGTCAGCGGCCACGCCGTGATGGTGAGCAACGTTCATTTGGTCGTCGGGATGACGCCCCCCGTGGAGATAACCGTCGTACCGGCGGCTCCCGTTTTGGTAGAGATACCGATGGCGATTCGCGCCGGAACAGCGAACCGCGCACCAATGACCGGCCAGAGAGCCGGAGCGAACGCCCAAACCGATTCGACAGCAAAGACAGTTCTGACCGCCGTTCCGATGCTCCCCGGCGTGACGACGCCCGGCGCGGAGATGCTCAGCGTAGCGATGCCAAACCCCGCTTCAGTGCGAACCGTGACGACCGCCGTTCAAGTGGCCCCCGCAGCGAAAGCAGCCCCCGTATCGATTCGCCCCGGTTCAGCAGCCGCCCCGATTCCCGAAACAATGACCGCCCCGACAGCCGTGAAGACGGTCGCCGTAGGGATGATACCCGCGGTAGTGGTCCCCGTAGAGATGGACCCCGTAACGACGGCCCGTCGCGTTCCAGCCGGTTCAGTAAGCCCGGCCCGACTCGCGTAGGGGGCTTTCAGCCTGAGGCCGACGAGCGGAACCGTGCCGAACGCAGCCGCAACGAACAAGGGCCTCGTTCCGACGATCAAAGCCGCAACCGCTCTGACCGCAGGAATAATAGCCGGGACGATAATGAGTCACGCCGGGGCAACGGTGCATCGCGCTATTCGGCGGAGCAGCGCAAAGATTCTGGCGAGCGACGTACCGGACGCTACGAAAAAGCGCCTAATTATAACCTCGACCAACGCGCTCACGAGCAGAGCAACCGCAGCGACAGCCGCCGTGACGACCGTTCCCGCAATGACAGCCGCCGTGACGATAAACCGGCCCGCCCTGATAGCGACCGTCGCGATGGCCGCCGGACTGACGAGCGCAGCAGCCGCCCCACCGGTCCGCGTGAGCGGTACCCCGACCCACAGGAACCCACCAGTCAGGCCCCGGCCAAACGCCCCGTCGATGATGGGACAACCCGCCTGAACCGGTATATTGCCAACTCCGGCGTTTGCTCACGCCGGGAAGCCGATGAGCTGATTGCCAACGGCGACATTTCCGTAAATGGCACCGTTGTTACCGAGATGGGTTTCCGGGTGAAGGAAGGCGATATGGTCAAATATGGTACCAAAGCCCTGACGCCCGAACGGTTTGTATACGTACTGCTCAACAAGCCGAAAGACTTTATTACGACGACCGACGATCCTGAAGAGCGAAAAACCGTGATGGAGTTAGTGGCCGACGCCGGTAACTTCAGGATGTATCCCGTGGGGCGGCTCGACCGTAAAACCACTGGGTTGCTATTGATTACCAACGATGGCGAACTGGCCGATAAGCTCACCCACCCGTCCAACAATGTCCGCAAAATCTATCAGGTCGAAATCGACAAGCCCATTACGGAAGAAGATTTTGAGACGCTGAAACGCGGTATGGAGCTGGAAGACGGCCCTATCAAACCCGACGCCGTGGGCATTGTAACGCCCGACGCGCAGGTTATTGGCCTGGAAATTCATTCGGGTCGTAACCGCATCGTGCGCCGGATGTTCGAACAGCTCGGCTACGATGTCCTTAAGCTCGACCGCACCAGTTTTGCTGGCCTGACCAAGAAAGAGCTGCCCCGTGGCAAATGGCGGTACCTCGATCCGAAGGAAGTCATCAAGCTGAAGTACCTGAATTGATTTGTTAACCCAATATGACCTAAACCGCTTGCTCCCTGTAAAAGAGCAAGCGGTTTTTGCATAGACGCCCCAATCATTCACACCCGATAAACGTTATATTGCCGAAGGATTTACGAATAGCCTGTTGTCAGTCTAAAAATGTACCGCTTATGAAAGCTCCTATCAGTAATCGGGTGCGCCGGATTCTTGCCAATCCCAGCACGGCCCACGATTTGGTCAGGCAAGTTATCGAAAGCCGCCGAACCAATCATACTGCGCAGATTCAGGTTGGTCAGGAGCGGTTTGAGCTGGTGCGCGTTACCGGGAAATCTGCTGCGTCGCCGGATAAGGATGCATGAATATTGCTCTTGGTGCTTTATTCATCTTCGTTCTGCTGTATCCGGGTATTCTGTTTAGAATTGCTTACCTGAACGGACCGTACTCCCGCAAGAATATACAGTCATCGCTGGTTGATGAACTGGTTCTTTCCCTTATACCGTCGTTATTTCTCCAATGCATGGGGTATTGGATAGTCGGGTATTTTTACGACATCCGTCTGGAGTTGGTTTATCAGCTTCTGATTGGTGCCAACAATCCAGCCTATACCCCTGATTTCAACCTCGCCGGTACCAGTATTTTACCCTTCGCCGGTTATAATGCCCTGTTGCTGACCGTTGCGTTGGCGACGGGGAAAGCAGCCCGCCGATTAGTTGAGCAAACTAAAGCAGACCTTAAATTCCACTCATTACGCTTCAATAACGACTGGTACTACCTGCTGTCGGGGCGCATCGTCGATTTTCCGGGCTGGGAAGGGCATTCTGAAGATATTGAATACGTTTTTGTCGATGTACTGGTTGAAACAAAGGAATGTAGTTTCCTGTATTGTGGCGTGCTGGAAGAATT
>JACMPG010000104.1 GCA_014377625.1 Spirosoma sp. | reverse complement strand
CGATCAACTCGCTATTGCCCGCCAGTTTTTGGGTCTGTTTTTTGTGAGCGTGCCTCCATGTATGGAGCAGTTGGTCACTGACGTTAAGGCTCTGAGCGACCTGAGCCACCGATTGGCCTTCGTCAAGCATACGCAGGGCTTCGGCTTTGAATGCCTTGTCGAATTTACGACGGGCGGGGATTTGGTTGTTGGAACTTGCCATGATAACGGAAGTTAAGCAAGAACACTGTCCGTTTTAGCACGACCATACCAGGGCTGTCCTGCCCCCTCAAAGAGGAAATTTATTGGCTTGTACTGGATGTGAAAGTTTTACGCCCCCAACACACGCCACCCAACAGCCCGACGGATTTGTCTGTATTTTTGCCGCAACACGTAGCATCTTCTTACTCCCTGACTTATGTCGCTTATTAAAACCTTCGATCAGTACCAGGCCGCTTACCAGAAAAGCGTTAACGACCCCGAAGCCTTCTGGGCTGAAATTGCTCAGGAGTTTAAATGGCGAAAACCCTGGACCAAAACGCTGGACTGGAATTTTACCGACCCCAGCATCAAGTGGTTTCAGGGCGGTAAACTCAACATCACCGAGAACTGTCTGGACCGGCACCTCACTACCCGTGCCGATCAGCCCGCCATTGTCTGGGAACCCAATGACCCCGCAGAACCGGGCGTGACGCTTACCTACCGGATGCTGCACGATCAGGTCTGCCGGATGGCCAACGTCCTGAAACGCAACGGCGTCGTGAAAGGCGACCGCGTCTGCGTCTATATGCCGATGGTACCTGAGTTGGCCATTACGGTGTTGGCCTGCGCCCGTATTGGGGCCATTCACTCGGTGGTATTCGGTGGTTTTTCGGCGCAGAGTATTGCCGACCGTATCAACGACGCGCAGTGCAAAGTGGTCGTTACGTCCGACGGAGCCTACCGGGGCAATAAGGAAATCCCGATGAAAGACACCGTCGATGACGCGCTCATTGGCTGTCCCAGTATCGAAAGAGTCATTGTAATGACCCGTACCCGCACACCGGTAGCCATGCTCAAAGGCCGCGATGTGTGGCTGGAGCAGGAACTCAAACATGTTACAGCCACCTGCGAAGCCGAAGAAATGGACGCCGAAGACGTGCTGTTCATTCTCTACACTTCCGGCAGCACCGGCAAGCCGAAGGGCGTGGTGCATACCTGCGGGGGCTACATGGTCTATGCTGCCTATACGTTCCAGACCGTGTTTCAGTACGATACGTCTGCCGGCACACAACCCCCGCTGTTTTTCTGCACGGCAGACATCGGCTGGATTACGGGCCATAGTTATATTGTGTACGGGCCGCTGGCAACGGGCGGTACGTCGCTGCTGTTCGAGGGCGTACCGACTTTTCCTGATGCCGGGCGGTTCTGGGATATCGTAGATAAGCATCGGGTCAATATTATATACACGGCTCCTACGGCCATCCGCTCGCTTATGGGCGCGGGGCTGAGTCACGTGGCCGGTCACGATCTGAGCAGCCTACAAATTCTGGGGTCGGTGGGCGAGCCCATCAACGCCGAAGCCTGGCACTGGTACGACGATAACATCGGCAAAAATCGCTGCCCCGTCGTTGATACGTGGTGGCAGACCGAAACCGGTGGTATCCTGATTTCGCCGATTGCGAACGTCACCAAAACCAAACCCACCTTCGCCACCCTGCCGCTACCGGGTATTCAGCCCGTGCTGGTCGATGAGAACGGGGCCGAAATCGAAGGCAATGGCGTGTCGGGTAATCTCTGCATCAAATTTCCCTGGCCCGGCATCCTGCGTACCACCTGGGGCGATCACGAACGCTGCCGCCAAACCTATTTCAGTGCCTACCCCGGTTTGTACTTTACCGGCGACGGCTGCCTGCGCGACG
The DNA here is from genome assembly GCA_014377625.1 of Spirosoma sp. Taxonomy (GTDB): domain Bacteria; phylum Bacteroidota; class Bacteroidia; order Cytophagales; family Spirosomataceae; genus Spirosoma. The sequence goes on along the minus strand of JACMPG010000104.1, from coordinate 9,698 downwards.
AGGACGGCTACTACCGAATCACGGGCCGCGTAGACGACGTGCTGAACGTATCGGGTCATCGCATCGGCACGGCGGAGGTGGAGAACGCCATCAATATGCACACCGGCGTGGTCGAGAGTGCGGTGGTCGGGTATCCGCACGACATTAAGGGACAGGGAATCTATGCCTACGTCATTACCGACGACGAGCAACCCATCGGCCACGACACCGACCTGACTAAACGCGACATTCTGGCTACCGTTACCCGCGTGATTGGCCCCATTGCCCGGCCCGACAAAATCCAGTTCGTTACCGGCTTACCCAAAACCCGTTCCGGTAAAATCATGCGGAGAATCCTGCGCAAAATTGCCGAAGGCGATACGGCAAACCTCGGTGATACCAGCACCCTGCTTGACCCCGGTGTAGTAGATGAGATTAAAAAAGGGGCGATATAACTGCCAAAAACGCCGGACCGGATAGTCCGGCGTTTTTATTATATTTGGTAAAAATCAGATCGGCATGGAAACGATAACTGTTCTTGAAACGGACTGCTACGGACCGCCGATGTATGCCGGGCTACGCATGACCAAAGCCAAATTTCTAAACTGGGCGCCGGACAACAACTACGTCTATGAGTTTTTGGCTTTGTTGGGGAAACACGCCATAACAAAAAAGGCTTCCATTTAGTCTTATGTGCTACCCTCAGATAGTAGCCGCCCCAATTTGCTGATTAGAGCCATTATGACTGCACCCGTTATTGTTGTTTGCCTACTCCTGATTCTGGCTTATATCTTCGATATAACTGCATCGAAGACGAAAATCCCGTCTGTTATCCTGCTTTTTTTGCTCGGCTGGGGGGTACGGCAGAGTACTGATTTTCTGGGAACACCCATGCCCGATTTAAACAAAATTCTTCCCGTTCTGGGTACTGTTGGGCTGGTCCTGATTGTTTTGGAAGGATCGCTCGAACTGGAATTGTACCGCAGCAAATTCCCATTCGTTGGTAAGATGACGCTGATTTCCTTACTGCCCATGCTGGCGTTGAGTGCTGGGCTTGCCTATGCTTTTCACTATCTGGAAGATACGCCCCTCAGAACGGGGTTGATCAACGCCATTCCGTTTGCCGTCATAAGCAGTGCCATTGCCATACCGAGCGCGCAAAACCTAACCGCCAATAACAAAGAATTTGTGACGTACGAGAGTAGTCTGTCGGACATCTTTGGGGTAATTCTGTTCAATTTTATTGTCCTGAACAGCGCAATCAATGCGCGGTCGTTTGGTATTTTCTTTGTCGATCTGATCGTAATTTTGCTGATCTCCATTACGATGACGCTGGGTCTGGCCTATCTGCTGAGTAAAATTAAGCACCCGGTAAAATTCGTACCCATCATCCTGATCATTGTGTTGATTTACGAGGTGTCCAAAGAGTACCACCTGCCCGCGCTGATTTTTATACTTCTCTTTGGGCTGGCCCTCGGTAATCTTGATGAAATTAAAAAGAGCCGGATTATACAGCGGCTACAGCCAAAAATTCTGGATAAAGAAGTTCATAAACTCAAGGAGCTGACTGGAGAAATCTCTTTTCTGATCCGGGCGTTATTTTTTCTGGTATTTGGTTATTTACTTGATACAAAAGATTTGCTCAATCCAGAAACTATTACTTGGGCATTGGCCATCGTATTATTCATTTATAGTCTCCGTATTATTTTTCTTAAACTCTTCAAGCTACCCTTACAACCCCTTTTATTTATTGCACCAAGAGGATTGATCACGATTCTACTGTTCCTGACCATTCCGGTCGCTCAAAAAATAGAGGTTGCTAATAAATCGCTGACCATACAGGTTATCATACTGACCGCACTGATTATGATGTTCGGAATGTTGTTTCACCAGAAACCTGTTGACTCGGCAGCCACGCCTGAAGTGGAGGAATCGACAAGTTTTGAAGAAGAGTTATCTGATAAACTGGAGTGAGCGATTTGTTTCTCAGGTATAAATGCCAAAAACCGCTCATCTAAGCGGTTTTTGGCATTTTACGACAACACAACGTGAGTTTACGCCGGTAATGACCAGCCATTGCGATACTCGCGGCTAACGAACTGGTTGGCTTCGTCGAAGTTGGTGATCTTCATATTCTTGCCGTCCCACATCAGGCGCTTGCGACCGGGGTAGCTGAAACCGCGCCCGTTGGCGTTGGCGTTGCGGAGGGTATAGCTCCGAATGGCTAAGTTGCCCATCAGTACTGACTCGGTGAGCGGACCGGCAAAATCGAAGGAAGAGAATAAGCCCTTGTGTTCCTTGCTGTTGAAACCCGCTTTGCAGGCGTTGGCCCATAAGACCTGATGGCCGTTTTCGGGCAGACCCTTCACAATGGGGTTTATCTCAGGTTTTGGTGGCACTATTTTCTCCCCACTTTTGGTATAAATAACGGGGTCATTGCCGTATAAGCCGCAGATCATCAGTCCTTTGTCGCCAATCATCATCATGCCATTCTCGCCGTTTTCGGGCAGTGATTCGCCTTCGGGCAATAGATCGGTGCGGAACGGGCGGATACCTCCGTCTGACCAGGTCATGGTCACTTCCTTCTTGTTTTTGGTCGTGGCCGGAAACTTCATCTCCACGTGCGACGATGGCGGGCAACCTTCAGGAATGTACTCCGGTGTCCAGTCTTTCAGAAATACCGAACCGATACTGGTTTCTACTTCGGTGGGCGAACCCAGCCCCAGCACCCGGAACGGTACGTCCATGATATGGCAGCCAATATCGCCAAGGGCACCCGCGCCAAAGTTCCACCAGCCGCGCCATTTAAAGGGGTGGTAAGCCGGTGTGTAGCCCACTTTCTGCGCTGGTCCGAGCCACAAATCCCAGTCCAGCCCGTCGGGAACGGTAGCTACTGGCTGCGGCACGGGAATGCCCTGTGGCCATACGGGGCGGTTGGTCCAGAGGTGAATGGTATCGACGGTGCCGATCAGCCCCTTATCGAACAGCTCGATCATCTGCAGCTGTTGCGGATTGGAACCTCCCTGGTTACCCATCTGAGTCACGACTTTGTACTTGCGGGCGGCTTCGGTCAGCATCCGGGCTTCGTTGATGTTATGCGTCAGCGGCTTCTGTACATATACGTGTTTGCCCCGCTGCATGGCGTTCATGGCCACAATGGCGTGGCTATGGTCAGCGGTCGAGACCGTCACGGCGTCGATGTTCTTACCTTCTTTATCGAGCATCTCCCGGAAGTCCTTGTACCGTTTGGCGGCAGGGTGCATCTCGAAATTCTTCTGCACCTGGTCGCGGCCCCAGTCCACGTCGCAAAGGGCCACAATGTTGTTGGCGCCTTTATTAAAGGCGTTATTCGTATCCGAGAAGCCTTTTCCCGCTACACCCACACCCGCAATGTTGAGCTTGTCGCTGGGAGCAGTAAAGCCCCGCCCGCCGAGTACGTGGCGCGGTACAATGAAGAAACTGGTGGCAGCCAGCGCACTGGTCTGGATAAACTGGCGACGGCCGGTGGCGTTGTCAGTTGGTTTTTCAGGTTTATTCATATCAAAATAGAGCTAAGTTGATTCACTGGAGAGAAAGGAAAACATAGAGCGTTTTTACCCAATCGTCTCAGATATATTAGTCCGGCTGTCCCGCCTATCTTTAACGCCGTTTCAATCTCTGTTCATGCACAAGTTATTTTTCGCACTGCTGTGTACAACCGTCTCGCTGGCGCAGCCCACACAGCCTGCCCTGATACCCAGTCCGCAAACGTTCGAAAGCCGAACGGGTCACTTTACCATTACTGCCCAAACCCGGCTCAATATCCTGACGCCCGTGCCGTCGGTGCGCCGGATGGTGCAGCGTAATCTGCCCGGTCTGCGGCTCACCGATCAGACCCGGCCCGCGCGGGCCATTACCGTTCGGCTGGCGTCGGTGCCGGGCGTGGGGCCGGAGGGCTATGATCTGACCGTTTCGCCAACGGGCGTTTTGCTGACCGCTCCCCGCGAAGCCGGGTTATTTTATGGACTGCAAACGCTACGTCAATTTCTGCCTGTGAACGCATTTGCCGGGAGGGATAACCCGGTAAAACGGACCGTTACGGGCGTAGTGCCCGCCCTGCACATCCGCGATCAGCCCCGCTTTGGCTGGCGGGGGCTGATGCTCGACGTAAGCCGCCATTTCTTCGATAAAGCCTTTGTAATGCGCTACATTGACCAGATGGCACAGTATAAATTCAATGTCTTTCACTGGCACCTGACCGACGATCAGGGCTGGCGCATCGAGATCAAAAGCCTGCCCCGGCTCACGCAGGTGGGCGCGTATCGGGTGCCGCGTACGGGCGTCTGGCGCGATATTACCAACCCGCTGCCCGGCGAAAATACTACCTACGGCGGTTATTATACGCAGGACGACATCCGTGAGGTAGTGCAGTATGCGGCACAGCGTAGTATCACGGTCGTACCGGAAATTGACATGCCGGGGCATATGATGGCGGCCATTGCCGCCTACCCGAACCTAACCTGCGGCAACAAACCCCAGCCCGTACCGCCCAACGGTAAATTTTACCGAATCGAAGACAACAACCTCAATCCCTGCGAAGACAGCACGTTCTTATTTGTCGATAAAGTCCTGACCGAAGTGGCCGCGCTGTTTCCTGGACCGTACATCCATATTGGGGGCGACGAAGCATACAAGGGGTTTTGGGAAACCTGCGCGGCCTGTAAACCGCTGATGGCCACTAATAACCTTAAAAACGTGGATGAGTTGCAGAGTTATTTCATCCGGCGCGTTGAAAAAATCGTGGAATCGAAGGGTAAAAAACTCATTGGCTGGGACGAGATTCTGGAAGGTGGACTGGCTCCCAATGCCACCGTGATGAGCTGGCGGGGTATGAAAGGAGGCATTGAAGCGGCCCGGCAAAACCATTCCGTTATCATGTCGCCCGAAAATCCGGCCTACTTAGACCGCTATCAGGGCGACCCCTCCATCGAACCCAGTACGTTTGGTATGGTCCGGCTGAGCGACGCGTACGCCTTTGAGCCGGTGCCGGACAGTGTGCGGGTGGAGCTGATTCTGGGTGGGCAGGGCAATCTCTGGACCGAGTCGGTACCTACCCCGCGCCATGCCGAGTACATGACCTGGCCGCGGGCCTTTGCGTTGGCCGAGGTGCTGTGGTCACCGAAAAGACAGCGTAACTGGCCCAACTTTGTGACCCGCGTAGAGAGCCATTTAATTCGGTACGACTCACTGGACGTCAACTACGCCCGCAGTATGTACGATCCCGTCGTACTGACGAAAAAACCTCCCCTCGGCGCCGTAGAGGTGTTTCTAAGCCATGAACTGCCCGACGTATTTCTTTACTATACCACCGACAATACCCTGCCCGATAACCGCGCCCCGCTCTATACCAGATCTTTTCTGATGCCCGCCGGTGCCGACCGGCTGAAGGTCGTAGCCTACCGGAACGGTAAACCCATTGGCCGGATACTGGACCTGACCACCCCCGATTTGCTGTTGCGGATGAAGTAACGACCATCACCCTGTTAACCATTCACTTCTCCGGCCTTCCCGCCAAATCGCTGTATATTTGAGAAACTAATGTCCTCTGGAATGACCGCAACAACTCCGACCGTACATCAACAAATTCCGCTCATTACCGACGCGCTTGAGTTGCTTAAAAGACTGATTGCCCAGCCGTCGTTCAGTCGGGAAGAAGACCGGACTGCCGTATTGATCGAGGATTTATTCCGGCAAAACCATATTCCCTTCGAGCGGCTGCTCAACAACGTATGGGCTAAAAACCGATACTTCGACCCCGCGAAGCCCAGTATTCTGCTCAACTCGCACCACGATACGGTAAAACCCAATCCGTCCTGGACGCTCGATCCGTTTACCCCGGTAGAGGCCGACGGTAAACTGTTTGGGCTGGGTAGCAACGATGCGGGCGGCTGTCTGGTCTCGCTGCTGGCCACCTTCGTCCACTTCTACGACCGGCCTGGTCTGAGCCATAATCTGGTGATGGCCGCGAGTGCCGAAGAAGAAATTTCGGGTAAAAACGGGCTGGAACTGCTGTTACCTCACCTGCCGCCCATTCGTTTTGCCATTGTGGGCGAACCTACCGAAATGCAGCTCGCTATCGCTGAGAAAGGCTTACTCGTACTGGACTGCACGGCTCACGGCAAAAGTGGTCATGCCGCCCGCGACGAAGGTGAAAACGCCATCTATGCGGCCATTCAGGACATCAACTGGCTTACCAGCTACCAGTTTCCAGGCGTGTCGCCGGTACTGGGGCCGGTTAAACTCTCGGTCACGATCATTAACGCCGGTACGCAGCACAACGTAGTGCCGGACACCTGCACGTTTACGGTCGATGTGCGCGTAACGGAGCAGTATACGCTCGAAGAAGTTATTGAAACCATCCGGGCCAACGTCAAATCTGACGTGCAGCCGCGTTCTATCCGGCTCAAACCCAGCAGTATTCCCGCCGGTCATCCCCTTGTTCAGGCTGGCCTCGCACTGGGTAGACACACCTATGGCTCACCCACTACTTCCGACCAGGCCGTGCTCAATTGCCCTTCGCTCAAGTGCGGCCCCGGCCATTCGGGCCGTTCGCACTCTGCCGACGAGTTCATTTATCTGCGTGAAATTGGCGAAGGCGTTACTGGCTATATCCAGATGCTGGAGCAGGTTTTGTGAATTTTGGAGTTGTTACGCAGCCATGCGCAGAGTAAAAAAAGAGATTCACTGAGTTATATTTCCTTTGCGAATCTCTTTTGTTTGCTGCGCATCTCTGCGTAACAACTTTTCAGAAATATGAAACTCATCCTGCTCACTCTCCTCGTTGCCCTATTTGCGGGCGAAATTGTGTACGCCCAACAGGCTAAAGCGTTGTTTCCCCAAAAGCCGGGGATGCAGCTCTATACCTTTCGGCGGGGCATGAAAACCAATTCGGGCGCGTCGCTCGATAGTATCCGGGCCATGGGCATTACCGACGTAGAGTGCGGAGCCTTTGCCGGAACAGCTGCCGAAACCCGTAAAATGCTCGATGAGCGTGGTATGCACTGCTCCAGCTTTGGCTCCGGTTACGATAACCTGCTCGACCCCGAGAAGCTACGCGAGGTAGGACGCAACGCTAAAACTATGGGTGCCGACTATATCATGGTTGCGTGGATCATGAAAAAGCCACCCTTCACATTTGACGATGCGCAGGCGGCCGTTACCAACTTCAACCGCATTGGCAAGCAGCTTAAGGATGAGTTCGGGCTGACGTTCTGCTACCATAATCACGGCTACGAATTTGCTGAATACAAAGACGGCACACTCTTCGACTATATCGTACAAAATACCGATCCGCGCTATGTCAGTTTTGAGCTGGATTTGCTCTGGGCAGCTTTTCCGGGTCAGAAGCCGGAGCAGCTACTCACCAGGTATGGCAACCGATTTAAGCTCATGCACCTCAAAGACCTGCGCAAAGGCATCCCGCCCAATCTATCGGGTGGTACCTCGGTCGAGAATGACGTAGTGCTGGGTACGGGGGCCATTGACATGGTAGCGGTGCTGAAAGCAGCTAAAAAAGCGGGTATCAAACACTACTATATTGAGGATGAAAGCTCATCGTTTGCCACGCAGGTGCCGCAGAGTCTGGCGTTTTTGAAAAGTGTTGAGGAGTAAGGTATTCTGCCCGGTTAGGTCAATACTCGTCAAACTATTAACAAAAAACCCCCGGTCAATGACCGGGGGTTTTTTGTTAATAGTTCTTTTCAGAACCGAAGTCTAAATAGCGGCTGTTGCCCGTACCGCGCGGTTGCCGTTCACGTTCGGGGCGGTCGCTGCGTGGTGCGGTGCTTTCGGCATGTCGGGTGTCTGCCTGCCGGGGTTGCGGACTGCTATTGCCACCACTGCGGGGCTGACTGCGGTTGTCGTCGCGCCGGGGCGAACTGCTAACCGGAGCGTTTGGCCGACGTTCGTTGCTGCGGTTGCGGTCATTAGTGGCTGGTGCGGTGTTGGTACGACTACTGTTTCCCTGCGGACGCCGACCCTGACCTTCGCGGTTACCACCTCCGCTGCGGCCCTGCCGTTGTGGAGGTGCGGGTGTCACCTTCGTGGTATCGAAGTTGGGTGGGAATGGATGGTTCGTAACAACCGGCACTTTCTTGCCAATCAGCTTCTGAATGTCGCGCAGATACTCGGTTTCTTCCTGTTCGCAGAACGACAGGGCGATACCGTCGTGACCGGCCCGGCCCGTACGGCCAATGCGGTGTACGTAGGTCTCGGGAATATTCGGTAGTTCGTAGTTGATAACGTGCGAAAGCTCTTCAACGTCGATGCCCCGCGCGGCAATGTCGGTAGCTACCAGCACCCGTGTTTCGCCACTTTTAAAGTTGGAAAGGGCGCGTTGCCGGGCGTTCTGTGACTTGTTGCCGTGGATAGCTTCAGCTTTGAAGCCGCTTTTGACCAGGTCTTTCACAACCTTGTCGGCACCATGCTTGGTACGGGCAAACACAAGAGCTGACTTTACGTTCTTGTCGCTCAGGATGTGCGCAAGCAACTCCCGCTTGTCATCCTTACCTACGAAATACAAAGCCTGGTCGATAGTGTCGGCAGTGGACGAAGCGGGGGTTACCTCTACTTTAGCCGGGTTATTCAGAATTGTATCGGCCAGTATAGCTACGTCGGGCGGCATCGTAGCCGAGAAAAACAGCGACTGACGATTTGGGGGTAGTTTGGTAATGACTTTTCTGACGTCATGGATAAAGCCCATGTCGAGCATCCGGTCGGCTTCGTCCAGAACAAAAAACTGGATGTCGCGCAGGTTAACGTGACCCTGTTGCATCAGATCGAGCAGTCGGCCTGGCGTGGCAATCAAAATGTCGAGACCAGCCCGCAGTGTGTTAACCTGACTGTGTTGTGAAACACCGCCAAAAATGACGGCATGACGCAGGTTAAGGTGACGACCGTAGGCGCCAAAACTCTCGTCGATCTGGATGGCCAGTTCGCGTGTGGGTGTCAGAATCAGCGTTTTAATACGACGGGGACCCCCTGGATTTTTCTGGCGTTCTTCATTCAGCAGTTGCAGAATTGGGATGGCGAAGGCTGCCGTTTTGCCGGTTCCGGTCTGGGCGCAACCGAGCAGATCGCGTCGGGCTAAGAGAATCGGAATGGCTTGTTGCTGAATGGGGGTGGGAATGGTGTATCCTTCTTCGGCAAGTGCCTTCTGGATTGGTTCAATCAGTGATAAATCGGAAAATTGCATGTAAAAGTGGACGTCGGCAGGCGGGGAATTGGGTTGTTTTTGAATCCGGCATCCAACGTCGAAAAAATGAAGTTATACGTTACTAACCCCCTGGTTGCAAATAAAGTGCCACGACTGCCGCATCACCGGGCTACAGCATCGCCGGGCTACCGTTGCACTATTCGTAGATGCTGCCCGCCGTTTTTTCGACGATACCCTTTGGCAAGAGCCAGGCTATCAGCTTGCCCACTTTGTTGAGTGCCCCTGTAACAACCTCGGTCTGGCCCGATAGTGTGGCCTCAACGGCCTGACGGGCTACTTCGGCGGGTGTCATATTTACGCGTTCGGCGGCTTTTCGACCTTTTTCGCCAATCTGCGCCCGATCCACAAAGCCGGTATCTGTGGCACCGGGGCACACGCAGGTAACGGTGACGGATGAACGTTTTAACTCCTGCGCCAGGCCCCGGCTGAACTGCAATACGAGTGATTTGGAGGCTGCGTACAAACT
>JACMPG010000103.1 GCA_014377625.1 Spirosoma sp. | reverse complement strand
CTGACCGTCATGTCTTCGGCCACCGCCTGCGGTATGACCAGTACCACCTTCACCGCCCCCGCTTCCTGCTCAACGGTGCTGTCGGTCGTGGTCGCTACGCCGGTCTGTAACACGCTCACTAACAACTACACCGCCACTGGTACCGTTAGCCTGACCAATGCTCAGGCGGGCAGCCTGACCATTACTGACAACGGCTCCACCATCGGGGTGGTCTCCGTCACGGCAGGACAGACCACCGTCAGCTTCTCGGCCACCGGCGTGAGCGGATCGGCTCCGCCAAGCCACACGGTAATTGCTACCATCGGAACGGCAACGGCCACTACTACCTACGCTACCCCGGCCAGCTGCGAATGCCCTCCTGCCAAGTGTGCGCCGTTTGTGCTTCAGCAGACCAAAAAAGGACCGCGCATAGTGGGTAAGTAAGCCCGGCAGCGATTTATTGAAAGGGCCACGGCCCGCATCATCGGTATGATGATGCGGGCCGTGACCCTTTCAGGGCTTAGCCAGTACGGCCAAAGTAGGGCGGGCAATCTGGGTATCGGTCCTGGAAAATGACGACCTATTTATCCGGCTGGCCGATCAGAAGTTGGCAGGTAGTGTTTACCTGCTTCAGGCTAAAATTGGCTACAGGCTGGTGACGCGAAAAGTTCTCAAGCTCTGATTTGACTTGTCCTGAAAAGAGTTAACCACAAACTGGTTGACTTTATGAAATCACTCGTTCAACCTCGCATTATCTATCGATATTCCGCAGGAGTCATACTACAGGAAAGCCCGGTCTGACTTTCAGACCGGGCTTTCTTATGCTCCTTATATTTTGGTTTGATAACTGCCCATCCCGGGAATTCCGGACAATTCAACTCTGAGCAAACATTCTGTAAAAGGATAGTATCTGAGGTTACCCCAAACTCACTAACTCTTTCAGGTCCTCGTCGCTCAGGTCGCCGAGCCATGTTTCGCCGGTTTTTACGCTGAGGTCGGCCAGTTCTTTCTTGCTGCGAATCATGGCGTCAATTTTCTCTTCCAGCGTACCCTGATTGATGAGCCGATATACCAGCACGTTTTTGGTCTGGCCAATCCGAAACGCACGGTCGGTAGCCTGATTTTCGACCGCCGGGTTCCACCATAAATCGTAGTGAATGACGTGGTTGGCCTGCGTCAGGTTTAGTCCCGTACCGCCCGCTTTCAGCGACAGAATAAACGTATGATCGGAGCGGTTGTTCTGGAATTGCTCCACCATTTTGTCACGGTCGGGGCGGCTTGTACCACCGTGTAAAAATAGCGGCTCCTGCCCGAAGGCGTCTTTGATGAACTGCTGCAGCAAGACGCCCATTTCATGGTACTGCGTAAAAATCAAGACCTTTTCGTGGTTGGCATATATTGTTTCGAGCAGGTTCAGCAGCAGGGTAGCCTTGCCCGACAGCGCGGGGGCTTCCGGCCCTTCTTTCAAATACTGATGCGGGTGATTGCCAATTTGCTTGAGAGCCGTCATTAGTTTCAGCACCAGACCACGCCGGGCAATGCCGTCCTTATCTTCGATGGCCCGGATGCTTTCCTGTACCACGCTTTCGTACAGCGACGCCTGTTCGGACGTGAGCGAACAAAACTGGTTGTTCTCGATTTTGTCGGGCAAATCGCTGATGATGGTCTTGTCGGTTTTAACGCGACGGAGCAGGAACGGACTCGTAACACGCCGGAACTGGTCAAGCTTCTGCTGGTCCCGCTCCTGCTGAATGGGCTTACCAAACTCCTCATTGAACTTGCTCAGGCCGCCCAGATACCCTTTGTTCACGAAGTCCATGATACTCCAGAACTCCGACAGCCGGTTTTCGACGGGCGTACCACTGAGCGCAATCCGAATCGGCGATTTCAGCGATTTCACGGCCTTCGTCTGCTCGGTATCGCTGTTTTTAATGTTCTGCGCTTCGTCAATGATGACGGTGGCCCAGGTAGTTTTTTTCAGCTTTTCGAGATCGGAACGTACCACGCCGTAGGTCGTCAGCAAAATATCGTAGGGTTGCTTGTCGGTAGGTAGCTTGCGGGTTGGGCCGTGGTAAATGTAGGGCTGGAGGTCGGGCGCAAACTTCGCCATTTCCTTTTGCCAGTTGGTCAGCAGCGTAGTGGGTAGCACAATCAAACCCTTTTGCTTCTCGAAACGGCCTTCCTGCTTGAACTTGAGCAGCAACGAAATAACCTGAATCGTTTTGCCCAGCCCCATGTCGTCGGCCAGAAGACTGCCCATGCCGAGGGCGGTATTTTTCACGAGCCAGTCGTAGCCACGATGCTGGTACGGGCGCAGGTTGGCCATCAGGTTGGTGGGCAACGGCTGGTTGGCTACGTCGGTAAACTGCCGGATAACCTCGCGGACGTCCGCCGAAATACCGAGCCGGTTGCCTTTGAACTCTTCCGACAAAGCCGCCCGTAGCAAATCGGTGCCGGTCAGTTCGGGTGGGTTTTCGAGTTGCTTGCGGAGTTTGGTCAGGTCGTTCGCGTCAACGACTACGTACTGATCTTTGATTTTGACCAGCCCCACGCGGTTGTTCACCAACGCCTGAAACTCCTTCATCGACACCATCTCGTCGCCGAGGGCCACCTGCCAGTCGAAGCTGAGCATATCGTCGAGTTTCATAAAGGCGTTGCTGGCCGTAACCTGTTTTTTCAGCGTCAGCCGCCCGCCCGCCGAGGGGCGTATCCAATGCCGGAGCGATTTGGGCAGCAGCAGCGAGATACCCAGCAACTGCATCCGGGGCAGCATGTCGAGCAGGATTTTTACGAACGCATCGGGTTCGTAGGATAGATACGATACCCCATCGCTCCGGGTCAGTTTGGCCAAATCAGGAAAGTGCCGCGACAGCACCAGCAAATCCTGCAACACGGCCATACGGATACTGGCGTAGCGTTTTTCGTGCAGAATATCCGCCAGGGGTATGGGGGGTGCCACCATTGGCGGTATTACCGCCGGAGCAACCGCAATGGCTAACTTAGTAGTCGGCTTTTTGGTGGTTCGCGTGGTTTTCTTCGGCGTTTTGGCTGTGGGCGCAGATGCGGCAGGGGTAGCCTGACTGTCACGGATGAGCAGGCTGATGCGAAACTCATCGCCGAGTTCAGAATCCTCCACGGCCAGCACCGGCACGAAGCGTTTGTTGGTCAGGAAAAAATCGTTCAGCCAAAGCTGCATCGCCAGCGGCATTTCGCGCTTACCGAACCCCTCGAACCGCACCGTTTCGACACCGAAAAACAACCGGTCGGCGTCTTCGAGCGGCCAGCGTTCCCAGAGTTCGATGGTCGTGCCGTGAATGGTGGGGCGCATCAGCAGCGAACACAGCATCAGCACCTGTTCGCGACCGGGTCGGCCCGCCGAAGCGAAGGCCAGCCACTCCCTTTGCCAGCGCATCGTCAGCAGCAACGGCGGCATCTGGGCGGCCAGCAAATCGGTTTGTCTGCGCACGGCTTCGTTGAGCGTGGCGGGTATCCACCGCACCCGGTATTGGTCTTCTTTCGGGCCCAGACACAGCAATTGCGGCACTACCGCCCCGCGCCGGAGCAAGGCCACCGAGAACTGATGCGCCAGGTACAACGCCCGCACTGAATCGCTCATTTCGGCAAAATCGGCTTCGTGGAGCGTATCGAGCCAGGCCACGAGGTCAAACAGATCGTAGTCGGTAAAATTTCGCTGTTCGCCGTGTTCGGTAAACACACCCACTTTCCTGATCTCCATCAACTCGTCTAACTGGAGTTCAATGCTATCGCTAAGGTCGATGATGGCGGGTAGCTCAGTGGGCGTAACGGGTTTGGCCACGCGCCCATTGGTGTACGCTGTTACGGTGCGTTTGGCAGGTTTATCCGGCAGTGGTTTGCTGAACAGCGCGTAGGCTCTGGCCAGTGATTTTAGAAAATCACCTTTAGTAAACGTAGTGCTGGGCTGCAATAAACCGAGCAGCTGGTCGGCCAGATTCGGGATAGTGGCGAAGTCGAGCTGGGCGCGGCTTTTATCGTCAGGTATCCAGTCTTCGTCGTCGGGCAGGTCGTCAGTGCCGAGATTCTGGAGTAGTAATACGCTCTCCATACCTCCGCTCAGCACATCGACTTTGGCGTTTTTCAACTCCTCCAGAATATCCAGCCCTTTGAGCTGAAACACCAGAAATGGGTTGCGGTCAATTTCGTTGGCAATGATATAGACCACCGCTGCGAGGTGCTTGCAGGGAATGGCGTAGTCGGGGCAGGAACAGCCCATGCCGAGGTCATCGAACGAGCGCGGAAACAGCCGGATACCCCGTTTTTCGGCGAACTCCACCAGTTCTTCCGGCAGTTGACGGTTCAAAAGCTGGGCCAGAATGGCGGGGTTCTCCTGAATTTCGGCCAGAAGTCTGTCGCGCTCGGTTTTTGAGAGCAGCGGCACGGTCAGCTTCACTTTATAGGGCCGGGGCGACGATCCGCGCACCTGTGCACTGATAAGGTTGCCCTCTATTTTCAGGTTCTGCACGGCCCCTTTGTTGGCGTAGGTTTTGCCGCGCGGCAACCGGTTGGCCATGTCAATCTGGGTCAGGGCATTGAGCCACTGCTGCCCCCACCACGTTTTGCCGTAGCTGATTCGTTCAGCCATAAAAAGTTTTGTTTCAGTTGGTTAAATCAACCTGTTATCTCTACCAAATCGGTGTTATCCAGGATTTGAATGGCACGTGTCAGATGTTCCAGAAAGATTTCTCTCACACGCTGATTGGATGTGTTGCCGCAGGTCAGCCAAATCAGTTTAGGTGGACTGCCATGCTGGTTCAGCAAATCGACAAAGTCTTCGTCTTTGGTAATGACCACTGCATTCGCCCGCCGAGCCGCCCGGAAGATGGTCGTATCCGAAGCATCGCGCAGACTCAGGTACTTGGCAGAGTAACATTCATAACCGAACGAATCTGTTATCCAGCGCGCGAGGGACGGCGACAGCTGGGCGTCAATCCAGAGCGTCATGCAGCGACCCGCAGAACCGGATGATTAATCTTCAATGAAGCGTACTGCAAACATGCCTGTACATCGGCCAGCTCAAGGTCGGGTAGTTCTTCGCTGACAATCTGCTCCGGCGACAGGCCATTTGCCAGCAACTCCAGTACGTCAGCCACCCGGATGCGCATTCCCCGGATGCAGGGACGCCCGCCACACTGGTCTGAATTGATAGTAATGCGGTTGCTAAACATATATATGGTTCATCTACGGTTAATCTTTCCTATAACGCGAAATGGCGCGTAGAATTCACCGAAGACGAAAAAACCAACTTTTGCGCCGATTTCGCTGTTCCCTGCCCGTGTTACCTGTTTCGTTTATCACCCAACTCAACCGCTTTGGCCAACGGCGCGAACCCGTGCTGTTCCTGATTGACTTCGCCCGGCAACAGCCGCTTTTCTGGCCGCTGCGCGATGTTGACCCAACCGTTGTGCAGGTATCGTTCAATGGCGTCTGCTACCCGGACAGACAACCGAAAGCCGGTTCAACTACTCGTTCGTCGACGGATTTCTTTTTCGACAAATCACCGGTTTCGTTTGCCGACTACCAGCCCCGGTTCGACTATGTAGTGCAGCAAATCCGGCAGGGAAATTCGTTTTTGGTCAACCTCTCGCAACCCACACCCGTAACCACCAACCGTTCGCTCGAAGCGCTTTTTCGGGACAGTCAGGCGCGGTATAAGGTTTGGCTGCGGCATCCGGTGGCGGGTGAATTCGTGTGTTTTTCGCCCGAAGCGTTCGTGCAGATTCGGGGTAACCGCATTGCCAGCTTCCCGATGAAGGGTACCATCGATGCCCATCTGTCCAACGCCGGGCAGCGTATTCTGAGCGACCCCAAAGAAGCCGCCGAACACGCGACCATTGTCGATTTGATTCGCAATGACCTCAGCCAGATTGCCGATAAAATCTGGGTAGAACGGTACCGCTACCTCGACCATATCGAGACGGAACGGGGTGCGTTGTTACAGGTCAGTTCAGAAATTGCCGGTTTGCTGCCCTCCGACTGGCCCAATTCTCTGGGCGATATGCTGGCACAACTGTTGCCAGCCGGGTCGATCACTGGTGCACCGAAACCGAAAACGCTGGAAATTATACGTACTGCCGAAGGCTACGAACGCGGGTTTTATACCGGCATTTGTGGCGTATTTGACGGGCAGAATCTCGATACCGGCGTCATGATTCGGTTCATCGAAAAACGGGATGAGCAACTGGTGTTTAAAAGCGGGGGCGGCATTACGGCCCAAAGCAACGCCCGTGCCGAGCACCAGGAACTCATCGATAAAGTATATGTACCGATTGTGGTGCCACAACCTGCCGTCGTATGAAATCCTGCCTTGAAACGCTGCCCATTCGCCACGCGCAACTGCCCGACCTGCGCGACTATCAGACCAGGATGGACTACGCCCGGCAGCAACTCTATGGCCTGACCGAACCGCTATTACTCATCGACGCCATCCAGCTACCCAACTCGCTCGACCCGGCTCTGACGTACAAATGTCGCGTTACGTACGGCGCGCAAATCCAGAAAATCGAGTTTGAGCCGTACCTGCCCCGGCCCGTGCACACGCTGAAACTCGTGCAGGCTAACCACCTTGACTACGCCCACAAATACGCCGACCGAACTACGATCAACCACGTCTTTGCCCAGCGCGGCACCGCCGACGACGTGCTGATGCTACGAAACGGGCTACTGACCGATACGTCTTACGCCAACGTCGCGCTGTATGACGGTACAAGCTGGTACACCCCCGCCCTCCCCATGCTGCCCGGCACCCAGCGCGCCCGGCTCCTCCGAGAAGGCATCCTGCAAACGGCTGACATTCGCCCCGCCGACCTCCCCGATTTTCAGTACATGCGGCTCATCAATGCTATGCTGGTTTGGGAAGGTGAGTTAACGGGCGGTGGCTGCACTGTTATTTGGTGAGGTGCGGGCCAGACAGACCCCCGAAACTCTAATCTGCTTCTAATCAAGACCTAATCCGGCTTTTAGCTGGTGGAGTCACCTTTGTGTTCATAAAGATACCCGGCGCGTTGTCTGGCAATGGCAGCACCGGAACGCCCGGATAGCAGCCCGATTTATGATCACATACCTGATTAGAAACGCCATGATACCCTATAAAACCCTACTCATCAGCCTGCTATTAGGCGATTTGTCGCTGGTATCGGCCTGGGCTGCTACGGCTCCCGCCGATGCTCCGACAATGACCGGCTGGACGGCATCGCCCAACGCCACCCTGCTGGTTCGCACCCTGACCGACCGGCGCGACGAGCTCGTGGTGCAGGTTCAAAACCCCGGCACCCGGCACCTGACGCTGGTGATCCGGGCGTCGGACGGGGCCGAGGTAGCCACTCAGTTTCTGGACCGGCAACCCATGCACTCGGTGCGGGTGGATCTGAGCAACTTACCCAGCGACACGTACCTGCTCGAAATTGCCAACGGTGTCGAGGTTATCCGCAAGCAGTTTGTTCTAATGCCCGTCATCAATCAGTTGCGCAGCAAAAGCATTGCGGTACTGGGTACCGAAACCACCGGCACCCCCATACCCGACGGTATTCCACACCCCATGAACGGACTCCGATAAAGAAATTTCAGAACGTCCAGCCGACCCGCGCATCGAACCCCTCGGCTACGTTGAGATTGGCTTTCAGGCCGATACCCGCCACCAGCCCACCCGGCCAGACGTAGAGCAGCTGGTACCGCTGAAAAAACTGCGAGGTGTAGGGTACACCGGGCGAGAGCAGATTCATGCCCTGATGCACCGCAAACCGATACCGCCCCTGCCACCGCTCGTAGCCCGCCAGTAAAGCCAGTTGCCGGTAGTTCTGGCTCAGCCCGTCGCGATGAATTTGCCCTTCGATAAATCCATCATCCAGATATTCCGCTCCTGCCGACAGGGCGTTGAAGCGGCTGAGCCGATAACCCGCCAGCCCGATAACACTCCAGATGGGCCGGGTTTGTTCGGGAAGCGGGTCGGCCTGTGGCAGCACCCGAACGGACCCCGCCAGCACAGCGCGGCCAAACCAGCGGGTGTTGGGCGCGTTAATACGCCAGCGTTGCGGGTTGGGCAATGAAACAGTTTGTAGCTGATAGCGCAGGCCCACCGAAGCCGTTGGGAAGTTCATACCCCGGTTG
>JACMPG010000102.1 GCA_014377625.1 Spirosoma sp. | reverse complement strand
GCTTACCAATGTAGGTTGTTGTGGATTTAGGCAGATAATAAACCAGTAGATAGACTTCATAAGTCAGAATAAAAGAGAAAGGGGTGTAGATTGCTGCAATTGGATTCGTGAACAGATCCGAGTAACTGCTTATGTCAATAATGCGCATATTTACCAGAAATATGAGCGACAGGTGAACAATAAAGCTAATGATAGCAATCAATACAATTACCCGCTCGCTGCGATGTCTGGTTTTTTCGGAAAGAAACCGGGTATATAGTGTATCAATAGTATCGCTGATTTTGAGCATATCACTGGTGATTGATACTGAAAATTAGAAAGTATTTTAAAAATAACGGTCGGGCTTCCTTCAAAGATGAACATTTAACCTGAAGAATGGGTCGATGCACCGTATCGGGCTTGCCACACAAGCGGTACGATGTAGATACGGTGATAGTTCCTATCGGGCAATAGTCATTTTACCCGGCTAATGGGATCGATAAAGATACTCCCAAACCTGCCATCTGATTTCTTTGACTAACCCACCAATACCCCATTATCTGCGTGATTAACGGGTTTGACAGCGCGTCGGTTGAAGAGCCGGTAGATGATTGGGAAGATGAGCAGCGTCAGGATGGTGGCTGTGATGAGACCGCCAATGACCACGATGGCCAGCGGTTTCTGCGTTTCGGAGCCGATGCCGGTGCTTATTGCCGCCGGTAACAGACCAATAGCGGCCATGAGCGCGGTCATAATGACGGGGCGGATGCGCGAACGGACGCCCTCGCGCAGGGCTTCATCAAGTGGCATCCGGTCTTTACGGTTCTGGTTGAAGACCGAGATCAGAATCACGCCGTTCTGTACGCAGATGCCAAACAGCGCAATGAAACCCACCCCCGCCGAGATGCCGAAGTTCATGCCCGTGACGTGCAGAGCCAATATGCCACCAATAAGCGCGAACGGTACGTTGAGCAGCACCAGCCCGGCGTCTTTGGCGTTGCCGAACATGATGAACAGAATCACGAAAATGGCGGCTAAACTGATCGGGACCACCTGCCCCAGCTGTTTGGTAGCCCGCACCTGATTCTCGAACTCGCCGGTCCAGTTAATGGAATACCCTTTGGGTAAATCGTTTAGCTTCTTAGCAACCCGTTGCTGTGCGTCGGCAATAGTACTGCCGAGGTCGCGCTCGCGCACCGAGAATTTGACGCCGATAAAGCGCTTGTTATTGTCGCGATAGACAAAGGCCGGACCGGTGATTTCGCGGATTTGGGCAATCTCGCGCAGGGGTATTTTATTGCCGCGCAAGGTGGGTACCATTAGCCGCATAATGTCGTCTTCAGTTCGGCGGTAAGCTTCGTCGTAGCGGACCCGGATGGTGAACCGGCGTTCGCCTTCGTAAAGTGTGGAGGCTGTTTTGCCGCCAATCGCCATTTCGATGACGGCCTGGGCGTCGGCGGTCGAAACGCCGTAGAGGGCCATTTTCCGGTCGTTGAAGACCACGCTGATTTCGGGCTGGCCAATGTTGCGCAGAATTCCCGCGTCTTTCACGCCCGGTACGTCCTGAATGGCTTTCAGGACGGTGTTGGCCTGGTCGTTGAGTTCGTTCAGATCGTCGCCAAAGATTTTAACGGCGTTGCTGGCGTTCATGCCCGCCACGGCTTCGGCCACATTGTCGATGATGGGCTGCGAATAGTTGTAGTTGATGCCCTGAAACTGGCGGAGTTTGGTGTCCATCTCTTCGATCAGTCCGTCGGTCGAGATTTTGCGTGTCCACTCTTCTTTTGGTTTCAGGTTTACCTGCATCTGCACGTAGTAAAATCCCGACGGGTCGGTACCGTCGTTGGAGCGGCCCGTTTGCGAGAGTACGCCGTTTACTTCGGGAAACTCGCGCAGTTTTCCCCGCAGGACCTTCACCATTTTGACCGTCTCGTTCAGTGACGTACTCATGGGTAGCTTGGCCTCGACCCATAAGGCACCCTCGTTCAGTTGCGGCAAAAACTCGGTACCCAGCAGCGACGCCGACCCGAACGATACGACCATAAATATCAGAGCCGCCCCCAGACTCACCCCCCGATGCGCGTAGCACCAGCCGAAGCCGCGCATCACGATCCGGTCGAAGAAGCTGACGATGGGGTTATTCTTCTCCCGCACGTTCTTATTCAGTAAAATCGAACATAATACCGGCACCAGCGTGAGCGTGAACAGCAGCGCACCGAGCAGCGCGAAACCGAGTGTCCAGGCCAGGGGCGAAAACATCTTGCCTTCAACTTTCTGGAACGAGAAAATGGGCAGCAGCGCCGTAATGATGATGAGTTTGGAGAAGAAAATGGCCTTGCCCAACTCGCCCCCGGTCTTCCTAATCAGCCCCATCTTGGCCATGCGGTTGAACCTCTCCCGCCCTACCTTATGCGACAGATGGTCGAGCGTGACGAAAATTCCCTCTACCATCACTACAGCACCGTCAATGATGATGCCGAAGTCGATGGCACCCATCGAAAGCAGGTTGGCCGACATGCCGCGCAGCCGCAGACAGATGAACGCAAACAGCAACGCCAGCGGGATGATAATGGCTACCGTAACGGTTGTACGCCAGTCGGCCATGAACAGAAACACAATCACCGTAACCAGAATAATGCCTTCGGTGAGGTTATGCAGTACGGTTTTGGTGCAGAAGGCAATCAGGTTGTCGCGGTCATAGAACGTCACCATCTTCACGTCGGAGGGTAGCACGCGGGTGTTGAGTTCGTCAATTTTGGCCTTTACCCGCGCCAGAACCTCACTCGGATTTTCGCCCTTGCGCTGTACCACGATACCCTCTACCACGTCGTCGTTATCGTTCAGGCCCACCTGCCCCACGCGTGGCAGCTCGGATTCTACCACCTGCGCCACATCGCGGACGAGGACGGGGTTGTTGCCCGCTTCTTCGATCAGGATGTTTTCAATGTCGGCAATGCTGGTCAGCAGACCGATGCCGCGTACCACATATGCCTGCCCGTTCCGCTCAATTACGTCGCCACCCACGTTGATGTTGGAGCGGGTCACGGCCTGATAGACTTCCAGCGGGGTAATATCGTACTTGACGAGTTGGGTGGGGTTTACGCGCAGTTCGTAAATTTTGTCGCGTCCGCCAAAGGCCACCACGTCGGCTACGCCCGCTACGCTGCGGAGTTGCCGGTCAATGATCCAGTTCTGAAGCGTGGTCAGTTCGCGGCTGTCGCGGGTGTCGCTTTGCAGGGTATAGCGGAAAATCTCGCCCGTGGGGCCGTAGGGCGGCTGTACTTCCGGCTCGGCCCCGTCGGGCAGGGTTACGTTGCGCAGAAGATTATTGACCTGCTGCCGGGCGAAGAAATCATCGACGTCGTCCTCGAAAATAATCTTCATCACCGACAGCCCGAACATGGTCGTGGAGCGCACGTTGGTTTTGCGCTGTACCGAGTTCATGGCCACTTCGATGGGGACCGTCACAAACCGCTCGACCTCCTCTGCCGAGCGGCCATTCCACTGCGTCACCACAATAATCTGGGTGTTGGTCACGTCGGGAAACGCTTCCAGTGGCGTATGCAGGTAACTGTAGATGCCGCTGATGATCAGCACCCCCGTCATGAAGAAGATAAAAAACCGGTTCTTCAGCGAGAACCCGACAATGTCACGGATGAATTTGTTCATTAAAAGTTAGTCGTTCAGTGCGTCGTAAACCAGCAGTTGGTTTTTGGAGATGACGCGGTCGCCGGGTTTTACGCCTGATTGTATGTAGGATACGTTACCGATGGACTTCAGCACGTTAACCTCGCGGGTTTCGATGTCGGAGCGTGATCTAAAGACCATGACGTAGTGCCTCGACTTGTCGAAAATGACCGATCCGGCGGGCACAGTGGCCATTTGCCCGCCGTCTTCGTAGCGAAGTGTGACGGTAGCGTGCATTTCGGGTTTGAGTTTCATGGCCCTGTTGTCGAGCCGGATTCGTACGGTCAGGGCTTTGGTATTGGGGTCCAGCACGGTATAGATTTTATCGACCCGCCCCCGAAACTGCTCGTCGGGATAGCTGAGTGTTTGTACGCTCGCGGCCATGCCGGTTTTCACCCGGCCAATGTCGCTTTCGTTTACGTTGGCCAGTACCCACACCTCGCTGATTTGCCCGACGGTAAAGAGATTATCGGTATTGTCGGAGCGGAGCTGCATATCGCGGTTGACGTTCTTCTCCAGAATATACCCCTCAATGGGGGCTTTTACGGTATAGGTTGAGGATTTGCCAACGCCGTAAATCTGATAGACTTCGCGGATGCGGCTCACTTCGGCGCGGGCTTGCTCCAGTTCTTTCTGCGCCGACGTCACCTCGCGCTGCGAGTTGAGTTTGGTTTCGAATAGGTCCTGCGCCACGCGGAAATTCTTTTCGGCCAGTAGCAAATCTGACTGCGCCTGGGAGTTCTGCCGCTCAAAATCCGCCACCTCGCCCGACCGGATCGTGGCCAGCGTCTGCCCTTTGCGGACGTAATCGCCCAGTTCGACCTTTACGTCTTCCACATTACCGCCCACCAGCGGAAATACCTTGATAACCCGGTTTTCGTCGGCCACCACCTTGCCTACGAGGGTAATCTCGCTGCGTACCGGCTGGTTGGTCACGGTGTCGATGCTGATGCGGTTCATCATCGTATCGGAAAGCGTATACGCCGTGGCTTCCTCGGTTGCAAGTTTGGGTTTGCAGTTGGTGAGGGTGGCAAGGGCGAGAAAAAAGAGAATAATTTTCATCTGTGTTGTTTAGTTACAGTGCGGTGGGTTATTACGCTATGGTGGGTTGCTACGGTGGGTTATTACGCAGAGATGCGCAGAGAGAGAAAAAAAGGAGAGATACGCTGAGAGTCCTCTCTCTTTTTCTCTTCTCTGCGAATCTCTTTTGCCCTCTGTGCATCTCTGCGTAACAACCCTCCGCTGCGTAACAACCTTTAACAACTCCCCTGTTTTTCATTGAAATAAATTTTCGCCTGTCAGGTAATTCAGTTCTTCGTAAGCCCCCACGCGGTCGGCTTTGAGCCGGTTTAGTTCGCGGATGCTCTGGTTGTAGCTTTCGATCAGATCCACAAACTCCAGCAGGGTGATGTTACCCTTGCGAAAACTGGCGATAACGCCCTGATTGAGCAGATCGAACTGCCCCGTAAACCCACTTTCGATTGATCGGAGCCGACTGTCCACTTCGCGTACTTTCTGGAGCGACGTGGCTACATCATTGCTGATCTGCACCACTTTTTGCTGCTGAATGCGCTGCTGATAGCTGATTTGGGCGCGGGCTGCGGCAATACCACCCTGGTTGCGGTTGGCCAGCGGGATGTCTGCCATTACGCTGATACCGAGGTAGCTGGGTACGTAGCTGCCCGCCTGGTCATAGGTGCCGCCCAGCCGTAAATCGGGCCGGGCCAGGGCACGCTGCAAATCCAGGTTTAGTTTTGCCTGCTGCGTGAGCGACTCGGTAGCCAGCAAATCGGGGCGGTTGCGCAGGGCCAGGCTTCGCAGGCTGTCGTCCGGTATGTTGGGTAGTTGGTAGCGGCCCAGCGTTTCCTCAAATACAAGGGGCTGGATGGGCTGCTCAACGCCAAGCAGGGTTCTGATACTGCGCTGGTCGTCGGCCAGTTGCAGCAGGATTTCGGTGCGGTCGTTGCCAATCTGAAATAGCAGTGCTTTGAGCCGGACCAGTTCACGTAACGATACGTTGTTGCGGGCGTACTCTTTCTCGTAGGCATCGACCGTTGTTTGCAGAATACCAAGCTGCTGGTCAAAGCGGGCGAGGGTACGCTGCTGGAAGTAGATAGCGTAGAACCGGCTTCGCAACTCAAAGCGCAGCCCGCGCAGCAGGTCGAGCAACTCGAACTGGGTCAGGCGGGCGGCTTCGGAAGCCAGCGCAATGCGTTTGTTGCGTTTGCCCGCCGTGTACAGCAGTTGCGAGACCGTGACGATTTTCTGACCCTGTCCGCCCACATCAAACACCCGGTTCGTTTGGCTATTATATGTACTAAGCTCAACACCCACGCTTGGATTGTCGAATAGCTTTGCCTGAGAAATCCGGGCCTCGGCTGCTTCGACGCGGAAGCGTTCGGCGAGCAGGAGCAAATTGTTGCTCAGAAACAAACTGTCGGCCTGCCGGCGCGTCAGTCGGAGCGAATCGGTTAGGGCAGGAATTGGCTGAGCGTGTGCGTTTAGAAAACCGAAGAAGAGAAAGAGTGTGAAACAGAATTTCATGAAGGGGGTATAATGGAAACGGGTGCAAGTTTCCCCCAAAAAACATTAAGAAGTGGTTAAAGTAGCCTTAGAAATACCTTAGAAAATGGCATATCTACGAAGACAACTTACCTGAAAATAATTACTACGATACCTCCGGTAGTTTATGCAATGGGTGTCATCCTGATTGGTATTGGTGGGGGCATCATCATCGTACCGGCTCTGGTGCTGATGTTCGGGTTTTCGCAGCAGATGGCGCAGGGTACTACGCTGGCCACGCTTATTCCGCCGGTGGGTTTGCTGGCGGCCTACGCCTACTATCGGGAGGGGGCTATCGACGTGCGGGCTGCTCTCTGGATTGCCGCCGGGTTTGTGGTGGGCGGCTTTTTTGGAGCCAAATTAGCCGTTATGCTGTCTACCTCCGTGCTGACTAAAGTATTCGCCATTATTCTGGTCGTTATTGCTGTCAGGATGTGGTTCACCACTGAATAAAACGTTACCAGTACGTACATAGTTAACAGCCCCACCGGGCTACATCAATGAAACGAATTCAATATCTGATCCTCGCTGCTTTCATAGGGGGGGGCACGCCATCTACGGCACAAATGATGATGAACCCCGCCGATTTTCACGGGGCTGAAGCGACCAAATCGCATTATCAGGCCGTTTATCAGCTTAACACCGACGACGAATCCAGGATAAAGGGGACGCTCCGCAACATTCAGAATCTGCTTGACGACCCACGCCTGAAAGGAAAAGTAGCCGTTGAACTGGTGGTACACGGCGGGGGCGTAGCGGCCTTTAAAAAAGGTAATGCGACGGAAGAGACACTGCGCAATCTTCAGAAACAGGGTGTAATTCTGGCCATGTGCGAGAACACCATGCGCGAACGTAAAATCAGTCGCGACGAGCTGTTTCCGTTCCTGTCATATGTGCCCAGCGGCAACGGCGAACTCGTTATCCGGGAGCAGGAGGGCTGGGCCATTATTCATCCGTAACGAACCGACGGGGTAGTGGGACTAAGGGGCGGGTTTTATACCCGCCTTTTTGAGTTTCTGCACCACAAAGCTACCAATAGCGCTCCCCTGCGTTTGGCCGTTTTCAATGGCGTCGCGG
>JACMPG010000101.1 GCA_014377625.1 Spirosoma sp. | reverse complement strand
TCCTGATCGAGCCGGAGCAGCCGGAGGTCAGTAGTGGCTTCGGCGGTAGCGGAGCGGGTTTCGGCGTCCAGCAGAGCCAGCTCGCCGAAGAAATCACCCCGGCCAAACGTAGCCAGTTGGGTTTCGCCGTCGAGGATGTTCACCTCGCCCGCGTCAATTACGTACAGCGCTGTACCGAGGTCGCCTTTCTGGAAAATAACGTCGCCCGCCCGGTAACTTTCTTCCTTCATAATCGGCGCGATACTGGCCAACACGTTTTCGGGCGTTTCAGCAAACAGGGATGCATTGGTCAGCAGCAGTACCCGTTCGTAATCGGGAATCTGGCGGTCAGCAGTTGCATTATGGGCCATGAGCAGGGATGAGGGGTAGAGATTGCGGGTCAGGTAGGTCTGGCGAATAGAATCGGCTTCGTCGGGTGGCAGGGTTCGTAGTACGAGCGCGACGGTCCAGGTCGAAAATACAGTTTCGCTCTTTTCGAGAATGTAAGGGCGTATCTGTTTGTAGTCGTCAGCAGGTTTGCCCAATTCGGCATCGACAAGTTGGGCCCGTTCGCGGGCCGACACCAAATCGACCAAGGCCAGCAGCGTTTGGTACACAGTACGTGGAATGAGATTATCCAGCAGTTCGAGGGCATTAGCCCGACGTTCTCGGGCGGGGTGGTGTACGCCCAGTCGTGCCCCGGTAATGGTTTGCCCGTCGTACAACTGCGCCAGAATATCGAATAGTCGTTGTACCTGCACGTCCATTTCGTACTCAATCGCTTTGGCAATCGCTTCATCAGGTTCGTGGAGATCACCATAAATGAGCCGTTGGGCCAGCGCGGTTTCTTCGTTCAGCAGGTTGCGGAAAATGGTATCGTCGGCAGGTTCGTTCGGGAAACGGCGCAACGCCCGCAGAGCCGCCCCGCGTATTCGTAAATCGGGTTGCTGTACCAGTGCGTTTAGTAACCGTCGGCTATCAAGCGTTTGAATAGTCCCGCAAATACCGGCGATACGC
The DNA here is from genome assembly GCA_014377625.1 of Spirosoma sp. GTDB lineage: Bacteria > Bacteroidota > Bacteroidia > Cytophagales > Spirosomataceae > Spirosoma. The sequence continues at coordinate 9,538 of JACMPG010000101.1, read as the reverse complement.
TCGATGACCACCGGACTGGACGTTTCATGGGACAGGTCGCGTAGCATTGGTAGCAAATTGGCGCGGCTGCCCCTGAGTGCGTTGGTAGCCATACGCCCGGTTTTTGGGTCAGCCAACTGGTCAATTAATTGCTTTGTCAGTGCGGGGTCGGTCAGTTGCCCGGCGGCAAACAGGACATCGGGCAGCAGACCGTTCGGCGTACTGTTCAGAATACGGGCTACGGTAGGGGCAAAATCAGCCAGTCGCAGCGTACCAATTAGGTAAAGGGCCGTGTGCTGCTGCGCGGAATCGGGATGCGTGGCCAGGCTGGTCAGGCTCCGCACCGCTACCGGGTCATGCGGATTCAGTTCCAGAACACCCCGGATAGCTCCCTGCCGGATGGTCAGGTCGGTATGATTCAGCAACGGAGCCAGTTCAGCCGGATCAGCACTGATACGCCGACCGAGCAGATAAGCCGCCTGTTCGCGCAGACCTGGCTCGGCATCGGTCAGGGCTACGTGCCGAACGGGTTGTGTGGGCAGCGGATGCGTTTGTCGGGCAGCTACGGTCAGCGTCTGCCGCCGAACCTGCGGGTTGGCGTGGGTAAGGAGCGAGGGGATTTGCCGGGCCAGTTCATCGGGATTATGCCGGTCAAGCCAGCTAATAGCCGCCATCACATTGTGGGGTTGTTGGCTGTTAAGCCGGTCCAGCACAGCCACCTGAGCCGCAGCAGGCATGGCCAGATCGTCGCGTTCCAGAAATCGCTTACCAATGGCGTCGTTCAGTTCGTGCAGATACTGCTTATACGTCCGGGCGAGCAGCCAGACCAACCCGCCGAGTAACATAATCCAGACCAGCGGCATGAGCTTTTCGAGCGTAGGGTGGGCGTGGAGGGCGAAGACGAGAAGTCCGGCGATACCCAGCCCCAGCGGTTCGTAAAGACCTTTCGCAAGGGTATGACCCTGCAACCGCTGCGGAGCTGACAGTGGCTGAAACAACACCAGAAACACCGGGTCAAACAGCGACCGGCGCGCCACCTCGAATACCAGATACAGGCCGCAGAAATAGATCAGTCGGGCGGTTTCGTCGGTCGTAACCATATTCAGCACGACCAGGCCAACCAGTCCCGCTACTCCTACCCAAGGCAATACCAGTAGTGACCGCTCCACGCCGAAGCGGTCCAGGGCCTGCCGTGACAGCAGAAGTTTTACCAGCATAGCAATGCCGTACGTGGCGGCCAGAACTATACTGACGTATAAAATGACCTCCGTCTGGTTTTGAAACCGGTGCTTGACATTGATAAAAAAGCTGTACTCGATTTGTGTAGCAACGGCGGCCAGCGTAGCCAGACTCAGGCACATGAACAGGATAAGCTCACTGCCCCCGAAGCGTTTCTGAACCAGTGCCGATGCCGGTTGCCGCGCCGACCGCACCGGGCGGTGGGGGGCATGTACTTCGTGCAACGCTATCGTTTTTTGAAGTACGAACAACGACGCCACGAAAGCAGCCAATGCCAGAATCAGTAGCCGCAAGATTCCTTCGTGAGCATGTACCAGAGCCGCCAGAATGGCTCCAATGGCTTTGGCTGGCATATCGCCGGAGCTGATCACGCTGAAAAGCCGCTTGCTCTGCCGTGTATCGAACACCACCGCCGATACGCCCCAGAACTCCAGATTAGCCAGCAGATAAATGGTCCGGTAACCTACCATAATAGCCACCGCTGCCGCCACCGAATGCCCCACCGCTATAATAATACCTACCAGTATCGTTAGTACGACTACCGTTAGCAGTACCCGCACGGCCAGCTTGCTTAGGAGCAGATGATGCTCAAAATGAGCGTACACGCGCCCAACGCCAATCATCCCAATGGCCGATAGTATATAGGCCACCGGCAGACTCGTTTCGGGATTGTTCTCCAGCAGAATGGCGTTGGCCGCTACGTAAATAAGAATCGTGCCGATGCCCAGCAGGAAATTGTGGATGAAAAACAGCCCCACTGTTTTAGCTTCGTCGGGCCGGATGCCCATGGCCCGATGCCAGCGTGTCGACGGCGGGGCAGCACTCGACGGCGGTGTGATTTGGGCGTTCATGCAGCAGAAAGGAGTCTATTCACAGCCAAATATAAGCAAGAGGAGAGAATATGAGGTGTTCGTGGTCGTCAGCGCACGGCCAGAAACTCATTTCAACCAAACTGGCCCGAGTACTGTTGTACAATGATAGCCATCGTGATCTGGCAACCCGATAAAAACGCCTGAGTACGGGCAACTATCTGACTGATACGCTACCTTTGCCGGTCAAAACAACGACGTTATTCCGTCATGGACCAATATTCCTATATCGCCAATTCCGATGCGGCTTACGTCGATCAGTTGTACCAGTCCTATAAGCAGGACCCTCAATCGGTCGATGAAAGCTGGCAGCAGTTTTTCAAAGGATTCGAGTTTTCGCTTGCGTATCCTCCTGATGCGACTGCCGCAAACGGCAACCATAAGACGAATGGCGCAGCCAACGGACAGACCAAATCCACCAAAACGCCGGATCGTGATGCGACCCACGCCGAGAAAGAGGTTTCGGTGGCCAGTCTGATTAAAGCGTACCGCTCGCGGGGGCATTTGCTGGCTAAAACCAACCCCCTGCGCGAACGCAAAGACCGCCAGCCTCGCGTTGACCTGCCCGACTACGCCCTGACCGACGCCGACCTCGACACTACGTTCGAGTCGGGTAAGTTACTGGGTGTCGGTCCCGCCACACTGCGGACCATCATGGAGTCGCTACGCAAAATCTATGCGGGCAATATTGGCTTCGAGTACATGTATATCCGGGAGATGGATGTGAAAATCTGGCTTCGGAACAAGATCGAGAAAGAGGCCCTCGTTTTTTCGCCGACGACCAAAGAAAAGACCCGGATTTTCGAAAAACTCAACGAAGCGTCGGTATTCGAGAATTTCTTAGCCACCAAGTTTCTCGGTCAGAAACGCTTCTCGCTCGAAGGCGGAGAAGCGACCATTCCGGCTCTGGATACCATCATCAGCACGGCGGCAGAGCTGGGTGTTGAGGAAGTGATGATTGGCATGGCCCACCGGGGGCGGCTCAACGTTCTGGCCAATATCCTCGGCAAATCCTACGAGTCGATTTTCGATGGCTTCGAGGGGAATATGCCGAAAGAGATTCACGGCGACGGCGACGTGAAATACCACCTCGGCTATACCAGCCTGACCAAAACGCCATCGGGCAAAGAGATTAATGTAAAACTCGCGCCCAATCCGTCGCACCTCGAAACCGTTGACCCGGTGGTTGAAGGATTTGTGCGGGCGCAGGCCGATGAAGAATACAGGGGCGATTTCAATAAAATCATGCCTATTCTGATTCACGGCGATGCGGCTTTGGCGGGGCAGGGTATCGTGTATGAAGTAACCCAGATGGCCAAGCTGCCCGGCTACCAGACCGGTGGCACAGTGCATTTCGTGATCAACAACCAGATTGGCTTTACTACCGATTTTGATGACGCCCGTTCGTCTATCTACTGCTCCGACATCGCCAAGATTATCGACGCACCCATTTTTCACGTCAACGGCGACGACCCCGAAGCGGTGATTTTCTGCGCCAAACTGGCCGTCGAATTCCGGGCAAAATTCAACCGCGATGTATTCATAGACATGGTGTGTTACCGTCGTTATGGACACAATGAGTCTGATGAGCCGAAGTTTACGCAGCCCACCATGTACAATATCATCGACAAGCGGGCCGGTCTGCGCGAACTCTATAAAGATCTGCTTATTAAGCGGGGTGACGTAGATGCCGAACTGGCGCAGCGGATGGATACCGAGTTCAAGCAGCAGTTGCAGGACCGGCTCGATAAAGTAAAGCAGAAGGCCGAAATTCCCTATAAACCGCTCACGCTGGACCGCGGCTGGGCGGAGTTGCGAACCTCGACACCCGAAGATTTTGACCAATCGCCCGAAACGGGGGTGTCGCAGGAAATCATTGATACGGTCGGCAATGCGCTCGTTATTATTCCTGACGGGTTTAAGCCACTGAAACAGATCGATAAGTTGCTGAAAGACCGGAGAACGATGCTGACCGATACGAAGCTGGTGAACTGGGGTACGGCAGAGTTGCTGGCTTATGGGACATTACTGCTCGAAAATCAGCCCGTTCGGTTGAGTGGCCAGGATGTGCAGCGTGGCACGTTCAGCCACCGGCACGCCGTGTTGCACGATGCCGAAACGAACGAAACATACTCGTCGCTCGATCACCTGAAAAACGGTCAGCCGAGATTTCAGGTGTATAACTCGCTGCTGTCGGAGTACGGGGTGCTGGGATTTGAGTATGGCTACGCGATGGCAACACCCAATGCACTAGTAATCTGGGAAGCGCAGTTCGGCGATTTTTCGAATGGAGCGCAGCTCATTATCGATCAGTTCATTGCCGCTGCTGAGTCGAAGTGGGGCATTGAAAATGGCGTCGTCATGCTGTTACCGCACGGCTACGAAGGACAGGGGCCGGAACACTCCAACGCCCGGCCCGAACGCTATCTGCAACTCTACGCCGAATACAACATGGTGGTGGCCAACGTCACAACGCCCGCCAACTTCTTTCACCTGCTGCGCCGTCAGCTGACGTGGCAATTCCGCAAGCCGCTCGTGGTGATGTCGCCCAAATCACTGCTTCGGCACCCGAAGTGCATATCGCCGGTCGATGAGCTAACCAAAGGTGCGTTTCAGGAGGTGTTAGGTGACGACTACGCCAAACCGAAAAAGGTAAAGCGCGTTTTACTCTGTACCGGTAAAGTCTATTACGACTTGCTGGACAAACAGCAGGCCGACCAGCGCGACGACGTAGCCATTGTGCGCATCGAACAAGTGGCTCCGTTCCCGAAAAAGCAACTCGACGCCGTGCTGAAACCCTATGGGAAAGCCGAGCAGATTTGGGTGCAGGAAGAACCCGATAACATGGGCTACTGGACGTATCTGCTGCGTATTGGCCAGAATTTACCCATTATCTCACGCAAGGCATCCGCATCACCCGCTACGGGCTTCGCCAAAAAACACGCTCAAGAACAGGCCGAAATTGTTCGCCGGGCATTTGATTAACTCACTGATTTACGACTGATATATTATGGCCGTTGACATGAAAATTCCCGCTGTGGGAGAAAGTATTACCGAAGTGACCGTGGGTACCTGGTACAAAAAAGAAGGCGACACGGTAAAAATGGACGACGTACTCTGCGGACTCGATTCCGACAAAGCCACGTTTGAACTAACTGCCGAAGCCAACGGTGTGCTGCATATTCTGGCTCAGGAAGGCGACGTACTGCCCATTGGCGCGAGCATTTGCAGTATCAATGATAACGGTGCGGCTCCGGCTAAACCTACTCCCCCCGCCGAATCTGCTAAAGCCAGCGTTCCCGAACTGGAGCCGAAAGCATCAACTCCGTCCAAACCTGAACAGGACCCAACGCCCGCGTTACAGGGTGTAGCCGAGCCGGCACGGTCCGACGTTTCGGCGGCAACTTTAGCAACGGGCGAGACGAGTGTCATCGAGATGAAAGTACCTGCCGTAGGTGAGTCAGTTACGGAAGTGACTATTGCGTCGTGGAGCAAGAAAGATGGTGATACGGTTGCACTGGACGAGGTGTTGTGCGAGCTTGAATCGGACAAAGCTACGTTTGAACTACCCGCCGAAGCCGCCGGTACGCTTCGTATTGTGGCGCAGGAGGGCGAAACACTGCCCATCGGCGCATTGATCGCGAAAATCGAAATTAGTAGTGCTGCAACATCTGCCGGGTCTGCTCCGACGCAACCCGCTCCTCAGCAAAACAGTGCGGTCAGCAACGGCAGTGGAGACAACGGACAGAACGGGCAAAGCAGCTATGCGGCTAACCATCCCTCGCCGGCAGCGGCCAAAATCCTGGACGAAAAAGGCATCTTAGCCCAACAGGTGCAGGGTTCGGGCGTGGGCGGACGCATCACGAAGGAGGACGCGGTAAACGCTCAGGCTGCCGCTCCTACGGCAAAGCCGGCTACTCAACTTACTCCGTCGGTTCCAAAACCGGCTGCTCCGGCCCCCGCGCCGGTGATGTTGAGCGAGCGGAATCAGCGTCGGGAAAAGATGTCATCGCTGCGCCGGACCATTGCACGTCGGTTGGTGGCGGTCAAGAACGAAACGGCCATGCTCACGACCTTCAACGAGGTGGACATGAAGCCGATTATGGACCTGCGGGGCAAGTACAAAGACAAGTTCAAGGAAAAGCACGGCGTGGGGCTCGGTTTCATGTCGTTCTTCACGAAGGCCATTTGTTCAGCCTTGCGGGAGTTTCCAGCCATCAATGCTCAGATGGACGGTGACCAGATGATTTTCAATGACTTCTGCGACATTTCAATCGCTGTATCGTCGGAACGTGGGCTGGTTGTTCCTGTTATTCGGAATGCGGAGCAGATGAGCTTCGCCCAGATCGAGAAGGAAATTGGGCGGCTGGCGGGTCTGGCGCGTGACAATAAGCTGACCATCGAGCAGATGACCGGCGGTACGTTTACGATCACCAATGGCGGTACGTTCGGCTCCATGCTTTCGACGCCTATTATCAACGCCCCGCAGTCGGCCATTCTTGGTATGCACAACATCGTTGAGCGGGCGGTTGTTGTAAATGGCGAAATCGTAGTGCGGCCCATTATGTACGTGGCCCTCAGTTATGACCATCGCATCATTGATGGCAAGGAGTCGGTTAGCTTTCTGGTTCGCGTGAAGCAGTTGCTCGAAGACCCGGCCCGCTTGCTGCTGGATATGTAGTTTTGGAGAGTGTGACACAGAGAGACGGAGGTTTCACAGAGTAAACAGAGTTCTTCTCCGTTTTCTTTGTGAGAACTCCGTCTCTCTGTGTTAAAGTACTACACTCCTTTTGCCGGGTTACCGAATACCGTGGCCGTGGCTGCTACGTTTTCTACCACCACCGAACCGGCGCCGATGCGGGCGTTTTTGCCGATGCTGACGCCCGCAATAACCGTGACGCCCGCGCCGATGAATACGCCTTCGCCTACGGTAGCCCCGCTACAGATGGTGGTGCCCGTACCGACCTGTACGTAGTCGCCAAGGGTGGCCTGGGTTTCGATGATTACTCCCGACTGGATGATGCAATGCTGGCCTACTTCGGCCAGCGGGTTGATGACCGCACGGGCGGCAATCAGGTTGCCGTGGCCCAGCGTAGCCATTTTTGAGACAACTGCCGTATCATGAATGGCATTAACGGGCTGCATTTTCCGGCGTTCGTTCAGTAATTTGACCAGACGTTTCCGAACGCGGCTGTCGGCAATGGCTACGAAGGCTTCGCACTTTAGGCCAATTAGTTTCAGGTAACCATCGTCGTCGGTTTCGCCCAGCACCGATACCTCGCCGAACTCTTTGCCGTGCAGGTCTTTATTATCATCCAACAGCCCATAGACCACTACGTTGTTCCGCTGAAAGAGGTCCAAAGCCGTTAGGCCGAGACTGCCGGCCCCGAAAATCATTACTGGATTTTCCATGTATCGTATTTTTCTAAAGCGACGCGAAAAAGCAGCCGCCTTTTTTAAAAACGGTTTTACCGCAAATCGTTCACTACAGTATTGGCGATGACCGCGTAAACGGCTCTGCTACCCGTACAAAAAATCCAGCGGGTTCGGGTACTGAAAGTTGTACTTCGTTCGCTGAATCAGCTTGTCAGGGCTAACCACTTTATAGGAAACGGGCGCGTCGGGTTCGACAAAAACGGGTAGTTCGTAACCGAAGTCCTGGCAGCTTTTTCGGTAAATAGCTTCGCGGGTGGGGTGTTCCGGCGCGACGACGTTAAAAACGCCCGTTGGCTGCTGCCCGATAATAGCCTGCAAAATACCTGTCGCGTCGTTCCGATGGATGTAATTGACCGGAACGGCTCCGCTGTCAACGATTCGTCCGGCTACGTATTTTCCGGGGATGCGGTCGTAGCCCATCAGCCCGCCGAAGCGCAACACGGTCACGAGCTTTTCCGGCATGAGTGACTGTACCAACTGCTCGGCCCGTACCAAATCCGGCGCGGCTGATTCTGATTCGCTCGTTACGTCAGTCTCAACAGCCGTTTGGCTCAACTCAGGATATACTGAAGTTGAACTTACGTATATGATGTGCTGAATAGAAGATGACCGAACAGCATCGGTCAGAAACCTGATTTGTTCCGGGTGGAAGCCGTACCCATTGGCTCCGCGTTTGGGTGGAATATCGATCACCATCGTATCGGCTTCAAGGAGCGCGTTCAGGTTGCCGACTGGCTCTGGATTAAGTACCAGTTGATACGCGTCAATGCTCTGCTGAATCAGGACGGCCCGTTTCTGCGCCGACGTTGTGCTACCTTTCACGGTATAACCCGCGCCCAGCAGTTGTTCGGCCAGGGGTAAGCCGAGCCAGCCACAGCCGATAATCGAGATGGTTTTTTGATTCATAATCAGAAGCTTATGCCGAAGCTGATCGCTCGTAAATCGGGTCCGAGGTTGGTTTTAAATAGCGGACTGAGGTCATACTTAACGAAGACGCTCATTCCTCCTGTACCAGCAATACCCACGTCGGCGATGACCCCATACCGAAAATCGTTCAGATTGAAGTTCGAGTGTTGGCGGTCTTTACTGCCGTCAGCCTCCTTGATTTTGCGATAGCTGTCGAGCCGGTAAGTTCCATACACCCCCACACCAATATGCCACGGTTGCCTGTTTTGGCGATTGTAAAACGTTATACGCGGTACGAATGGAACGCTGATTGTGGCTACGGTCATTTTGCTCTTTTGCAACTCACGTCCGGCATCCAAAAAAGTTACACCACTGGCGGTCTTATCTGCCACATTGTTGCCATCGAACATGAAGTTTTGCCAGGCCACTTCCACGCCATAATACAGTTTCAGCGACGCCCGATTACCCCGGATCAGCGTAGGTCGCCATCCCGCCGACAGGGCGAAATACCGCGAACCAAGGGGCCGTAAATCATAACTGTTTTCGGGGTAAGCGGACAGATTGCTTTGCGTAATGTAATTGTCCAGCCCGATGCTGAAGCCGTAGGTCAGTCGGTTCCCGTCGCGCCGGTCGCGCCGTTTCGCGTTGCGGTATTCGCGGTCTTTATTGGATTCCCTACCAACAGTATCCTGCCGGGTCGTATCGGATTTGGTGCTGCCAAGTACAATTTTTACGCCGTTTCGGGTCTTCGTCACTACCAGTACCGTGTCTTTTAGATACTGGTCGCCATCACGTTCCATGACGGATTTTCCTTCCGGAATCGAGTCGAGCTGCGCGCTCATTTCGCGGACAATCTTGTTGAGATCGTAGTTGGAGAGCGCCTGAATGCCGGCTTTGTCGGGGGCGTAAATAACGAGCCGGGTTTTATTGGCAAACCGAATCACGAGCGAGTCGGCGGGTTGGGTCGCGGCTTGTACGCGGGTAGCGCACAGGAGCATAAGGGTAATGATGGCTCCGTAGATAGATCGTTTCATTGCCGGGCTGTTTTGTCTTTGTCGATACTGTTTTTGAGACCATTGAAGGCCCGGTTCAGCAACCCGCGTTCATCG
>JACMPG010000100.1 GCA_014377625.1 Spirosoma sp. | reverse complement strand
TCAGGGCGGCAACCCACGTTTTACCGATGCCCAGATCAGTGCCATTGGGCAGGGTACAAACTGGATGGACGTTATTTCGCGCACGGGTAGTTTGTCCAATCACCAGCTCTCGTTCACGGGCGGCAACAAATCCATGCGCTATGCGGTAGTGGGTAACTACGTGGAGAACAAGGGGGTTATCACCAATACGTTTTTCAAACGCTACGGCTTCCGGCTCAACTTAGATAACGATTTTCTGAATGGCCGGGCCACGCTGAGCAATAGCTGGTCGTACAATCGGACGGGAAACAGCAACGTCCCCACCGACCGGGGTGGTCCGGGAGGTATCATCATCACGGCCCTCGGCCTCGACCCAACGGTGCCGGTATATGATACGAACGGCAACTATAATTACCCCAGCTACGACCAGCGGTTCACCATAAACCCCCTTGCCGAAGCGCAGCAGGGCTACGACCGGGATAACCTCAATCGCCTGTTTGGTACTACCGCCCTCACATTCAATATCATGGACGGGCTTAAGTTCCGCACCAGCATTGGGGCCGACGTACTCAGTGCCGAACGGACCACGTTCTATAACAGCTTCACCTACCTCGGTCGGCAGAACGACCGGCAGTTGGAGAAAGCCAACCGGAACGTGGCCAGCATCCTGAACGAGAACATCCTGAGCTACAACAAGCAACTTGCGCCGGGCCACAACATCGACGTAACGGCGGGTTATACCTACCAGAAAGAAAGCAACCTGTACAACTCGATTGCCACGCGGGGGTTGCCCTCCGACGACCAACAGTCGGTAAACCTGCAAAATGGCAGCAAGCCCCAGATTCCATTTTCGGCCCGGCAGGACTGGACACTGGAGTCGATGCTTGGCCGGATCAACTATAATATGAACGACCGGTACCTGCTGACAGTCACCTTCCGGCGCGACGGTTCGTCCAAATTCGGCCCCAACAACAAGTGGGCCACGTTCCCGTCGGGAGCCATTGGCTGGCGGGTCGTGAACGAAAACTTTTTCCAGAATTCGGGACTGGGCAAGGTCTTCAACGATTTCAAGTTCCGGGCCAGCTACGGCCTGACGGGTAACTCGCAGATTCCGGTCTATCGGTCGGTGGGCGGTCTGGTACCGTACAACTATGTGCTTGGCGGAAACTTAGTGGCAGGGTATGGTCCCAACCGGATTGCCAACCCCGACCTCAAATGGGAAAGTACCGCCATGCTGGACCTCGGCCTGGACCTGGCCCTGCTCAACAACCGGCTATCCATGACCTTCGACGTATTCAGCAACAAGACCAGCGACCTGCTGCTCGACGTGTCCATTCCGCAAAGTACCGGCTTCAGCACCATCCTGCTCAACTCCGGCTCGCTGACCAACAAAGGCGTTGAGTTTTCGACCAACTACAAGGTCATCAGCAGCAAGGCACTGACCTGGGACGTGAGCGGCAACGTATCGGTGCTGCGAAACGAAATTACCAGCCTGGGAAAGAGTACGCCCTTCTTTGCGAACAGTACAAGCGGACACCTCGGCGTTTTCGGAAGCTGGGTCGAAGCTGGTAATCCCATCGGCGTATGGAAAGGCTATAAGTACACGGGCCTGTTCCAGACCGACGAAGAAGCCAAAACCTACTCGGCCCGCGCGGGCTACCCGAAGTACGAAGACCTGAATGGCGATGGCAAATACAACTCCGACGACTACCAGATTATCGGCAACCCGAACCCGAAGTTTACGTGGGGCCTGAACTCGACCGTCAAATTCAGCAACTTCGATTTCACGATCTTCTTCCGGGGGGTGCAGGGCAATCAGGTACGTAACCTGCAACAGTCCGAAATGGGCGATGGTGTGCAGAAAATCAACCAGATTGGCAACATCCTGACCGACTCATGGACGCCGACCAACACCGGAGCCAGCCGCCCCGTTGTTGATGGTCGCCGGGACTTTATCTCGTTCCGCCGGTCGTCGTTCTTCATTCAGGATGGCTCGTTTGTCCGGTTGCAAAACGTGATGCTGGGCTATACCATACCGCTCAAAACGAAGTTCATCCGCACGGCCCGCGTCTATGCAAGCGGTCAGAATCTGTTCCTGATTACGAAGTACAAGGGCTTTGACCCGGAGGTGAACAACCAGGGACAAAACAACCTGAACCGGGGTGATGACTACGATGCGTACCCCCGCGCCCGGATGCTGACGTTCGGTGTAAATCTTGGCTTGTAACCTTCAAAACTCTCTAAAAAACAGACAACATGAAAATCAACCTATCTTCCCGAATTGCGTACCCGCTGCTGGTGGCCCTGATGGCCGCCGGTGCCGGTTGTTCGGACCTCAAAGAATCGCCGGACTTTATAAACCCGGACACGTTTTACAAATCGGCGACGGAACTCCAGTTGGGGGTTAACGGCGTCTATGACGACCTGAACTCCGGTTTTTCCGGCTATTTCTACGACCGCTACGTATTCGAGTGCCTCACCGGCGACCAGATTGGCTGGGAAAAAGGGCCGCTGCAATACAACCTTGGCAACGTGAGTTCGGCGGATGAATACATTGAAGCGTACTGGCAAATCAGCTACCGGTCCATTAACCGCGCCAACTCCGTCATCGAAACCGCCGACGCGCTCAAAGACCCCACGAACGACGCATTGGTGAAGCGACTGAAAGGAGAAGCGCAGTTTCTGCGGGCGTTCTATTACTACGGGCTGCTGAGTTATTTCGACAATCCGCCCCTCACCATCAAATCGACCAAAGGCATCAGCGAATTACCCACCAACACGGGCGGCAAACGGGCCGTTATCGACCAGATTTATGCCGATGCCAAAGCCGCTGCCGAGGTACTGCCCGCTTCATACACAGGAGCCAACGTAGGCCGTGCCACCAAATGGGCGGCCAAAAGTCTTCTGATGAAGGCACAACTCTGGGACGAGAAATGGGCCGAAGCCAAAGCCACCGCCGAAGATATTATCAACAATAGTGGTATCGCGTTATTCCCGGACTTTGCCCATAACTTCGATCTGGCCCACAAAAATCAGGGTGAGCGGTTGTTTGAGGCCCAGGTGTCGGCAGCGGCCAACGCAACAGAATACAACGTGCATTCGGCGCACTTCAACCCCGAGGATTACCCCAGCCAACTGGGTGGCGCGGGCTGGAGCTGGCTGAGTGCCACGCAGGAATTCCGGGCTTCGTACGATGCAAAGGATAAGCGGATTGATGGCACCTTCATCGAGACCTACCCAACGGGCCGTTTCGGGCTGGTCGATGGGGCGTACCCGATGGTGAAATGGAGTGCTAAAGCTGATTTCAACCTGTCGCGTTTTGGCGGCATCGTTAAGTCCGATGCCAACCCCCGCGACCCGACGCAAATGATTTTCGGCAAAGCGTGGTCGAATAAGCTGGTGGAACTGGGCACCAACTGGATCAACACCGAAAAAAATACCATCTACCTGCGCCTGGCCGACGTACTGTTGGGCCATTCCGAAGCCTGCAACGAGAGCGGACAGGGCGACAAATTTGCGAGCATCAACAAGGTACGCGCCCGGGCGGGCTTACCAGCACTGAGCAGTCTGAGTCAGGTGGCCCTGCGCGATGCTATCGTTCAGGAGCGCGAGCAGGAGTTTGCGTTTGAGCAGGTGATGTACCCGGAATTGCGCCGGAAGAGCAAAATGGGCGGAACGCCCGATTATCTTGGTGCGCACATCACGCATTACGCCACTAAGTACGGCGTGGGCCGAACCCTCAAAGCGCGGGATTACGTCCTGCCCCTGCCGCTGAAAGAAATGCAGGGCAACCCCGGCGTAGCGCAGAATACAGAGTGGAAGTAATATAAAGTTGACTGAATCAAAAAGGGCTTGAGAAAGCCCTTTTTTTTAGCAATATCCCCCTGAATGAAGTACGTAACAGCGGTCTGGTTTCTTTGCAGTCTGGTGGCCTGTTCGCAGAAACCAGATACGCTGTTTACGACGCTTTCCCCCACCGAATCGGGCGTTGATTTTCAGAATACCATCGCCGAAAACGATACCGTCAATTTAGTCGATTACTACTACGTTTACAACGGCGGGGGGGTGGCCGTGGGCGACATCAACAACGACAATTTGCCTGATTTGTACTTCACCGGCAATCAGGTCGGAGACCGGCTGTACCTGAACGTTACGAAGCCCGGCTCGGCGCATCCTCAGTTCAAAGACATCACCCAAACGGCGGGAATTAAGAAAGCGGGCTGGTCGACGGGGGTAACGATGGCCGATGTCAACGCCGACGGGCTTCTGGATATCTACGTCTGCAAATCAGGTAATTATCCCGGAAACCGTCGAAAAAATCAACTGTATATCAACAAAGGTAGCACCGACGGGACACCCAACTTTGCCGAACAGGCCGACCAATACGGCTTAGCCGATACGACCTACACCAATCAGGCGGCTTTTCTGGATTATGACCACGATGGTGACCTGGACGTTTATCTGCTCACGAGTACCAACCTGATTCGCAACCCCAATCAGGTGACGCCCGTCATTGCCGACGGTTCCGGTCTGGCCAACGACAAACTCTTTCGCAACGACTCCAGTGCCAACGGATCACATTTCACCGACGTAACGAAAGCCGCCGGAATTTTGCACGACGGGTTTGGGCTGGGGCTGACGGTGGCCGATTTCAATCAGGATGGCTGGGACGATATTTACGTAGCCAATGATTTTCTGGCGAATGATTTCCTGTACCTCAACAACCACAGCACCCGCGCTGGCGAACCGGCGTTTACTGAGGTCGGCAAAACGTATTTCAAACACCACAGTCAGTTTTCGATGGGCTGCGATGCCGCCGATATCAACAACGACGGATTGACGGATTTGGTGGTGGCCGACATGCTCCCGGCTGATAATGAACAGCGCAAAAAAATGGCAGGTCCGGCTAACTATCAGCAGTTTGAAGCTATTCTCAGGCAGGGCTACCACCCGCAGTTCATGCGGAATATGCTCCAGGTAAACAGCGGCAAAGCCCCCGACGGACGTATGGTTTTCTCCGAAATCGGGCAGTTGGCGGGCGTGTCAGCTACCGACTGGAGCTGGTCGCCGTTGCTCGCGGATTTGGACAATGACGGATGGCGCGATCTGTTCATCACCAACGGCTACCTCCGCGACATTACCGACCTGGATTTTGTATCGTTTAATAACAACGTAGCACAAGAAGGGAACCGCAACCCGGACGAAATCAATCGGTATCTGCGGCAGGGAGCAACCAAAATGCCGGGCATCAACAAACCGAACCGCTTCTTCCGCAATCGGCACGATCTAACCTTCGACGACGTTACAGCAACCTGGTTCGGGGATGCCCCCTCCCTCTCGAACGGGGCCGCCTACGCCGACCTCGACCGCGACGGCGACCTGGATTTAGTCGTAAACAACATCAATCAACCTGCCTACATTCTCCAGAATAACACCATTAATACGCATTACGTCCAGCTAAAACTGCGGGGACCGGCGCAAAATCCGTTCGGTTTGGGGGCCGACCTAACAGTGTACAGCCGGGGTCTGACGCAAACGTACCATCAGGCCGTTACACGGGGCTATCAGTCGTCGGGCGATTATATTATTCACGCTGGGCTGGGGTCGGCCAGGCAGGTTGATTCGGTGCGGGTGGTGTGGCCCGATGGTCAGGTGCAGACGCTAACCAATCCACCCATCGACCGGCTTCTTACGCTGGAATACAGTCAGGCCCGCACGACACCCCCTTTACCCCAGCCAGTACTCCCTCCCCTGCTCACGGACGTAACGAAGATTTCCGGCCTGAATTTTACGCATCAGGAAGAGTCATATTTGGATTATAATCAGGAGCCGCTGTTGCCCCATAAACTCTCGCAACAGGGTCCGAAACTGGCCGCCGGTGACGTAAATGGCGACGGACTCGAAGACCTGTTTGTGGGTGGCTCGTTCCGGCATTACGGCAAACTGCTGCTCCAGACATCGACGGGAAAGTTTATCGAGAAAGCATACACCGATGAATCGCAGCCGAAGGATGAAGAAGACGTGGGCGCACTCCTATTCGATGCGGACGGCGACGGCGACAAAGACCTCTACATCGTGAGTGGTTCCAACGAATATTACGATGGCTCGGTCTATTATCAGGACCGGCTTTATCTGAACAATGGCAGCGGCACCTTCACTAACGCGACCGACCACCTACCCCCCATTAGGCACAGTGGCTCGTGCATCGTAGCGGCTGATGTTGACCACGATGGCGACCTCGATTTGTTTCGGGGCGGGCGGCTTCGGGCGTTGCAGTACCCGCTATCCGGCGAGAGTAGTTTGCTCATCAACGAAGGCGGGCGGTTTCGGGAAGCCACCGACGCACTGGCTCCCGGCCTGAAATCGGTGGGTATGGTTACGGATGCGGTCTGGGCTGACATCAACCGGGATTCGTGGCCCGACCTCGTCGTAGTGGGTGAGATGATGCCGATTACCATTTTTAGGAATAACAAGGGACACCTGGAGCGGTTGAAAAGCCAATCGCTGACGGGTTCAGAAGGATTCTGGAATTGCATCCGGGCGGGTGATTTCGACCACGACGGCGACCCCGATTTTGTGCTGGGCAATCTTGGCCTGAACAGTCGCTACCGGGTTTCGCCCAAGCAGCCCATGCGCGTCTACGCGGGGGATTTCGACGGGAACGGGCGGCTGGATGCCATCTCGACCTATTATTTGCAGGATCAGGAATACCCTATCGCTTCCCGCGACGAGTTAGGGCGGCAGTGGCCGGGCATTAAAAAGCAGTTCACGAATTACGCGCTTTACGCCAAAGCCAAACTTACGGATTTACTGTCGCCGGAGCAGCAGAAATCCAGTACCATGCTGCGGGCCTGCGTACAGCAAAGTATCCTGCTCGAAAACACGGGAAACGGCACGTTCCGGCTCCAACCCCTGCCGATGCTGGCGCAGTGGGCACCCATTCAGGATTTCCTGGTCGATGATGTTGACCGGGATGGTCATCTGGATGTGCTGGCCGTGGGCAACGCTTACGATACCGAGTCGATAGCCGGGCAGTACGACGCCATGACGGGGCTACTGTTGCGGGGCGAGGGACGGGGTCAGTTTCAGCCGTTGCTGTTTCCGAAAAGCGGTTTTCTGGCTGATGGCGACTGTAAGAGCATTGTGCGATTGACGAACAGAACACAACCGATATATGTGGTATCGGCTAATAAAGCGCCGTTACGAGTATTCAAGGGGCATAACCGAAGATCGAATCTACAATAGGAATTTACCATAGGTTGGTTGCAAAAAGGCTGTCTTAGGTTTCTTGACAGCCTTTTTTGTAAATTTTGGTATATATAATCTATTCATCAGATACTTATCCTCTGCTTGATGGTTAGTGAATGAGATTTTAAAGCCCTGCTAACCATAATAATATCCATGAAAAGCAAAATTTGCTCCATTCCCTTTAGGACTATAGTGGCTTAAGTTTGTGCTGAGTCAATATCTCTCAGCGTATGCAACTGAAAGTGACAGCCTTTATTGGAATAGGAGTTGGGGGGGCGTTACTGCTATCCTCCTTCTTTGGCCTGTTTGGGGAGCGGGTTGATTTCAACACCCAGGTTAAACCACTCCTGAATAAAAACTGCATTGCCTGCCACGGTGGGGTCAAGAAAGCAGGGGGCTTTTCGGTACTGTTTCGGCACGAAGCCGTTGCGCCTACCAAGTCAGGCAAACCCGCCATTGTTCCCGGCGATGCCGATGCCAGTGAAATGATTCGTCGGCTCACGCTGGAGGACCACACCGAACGGATGCCGCTGGAAGCCGCCCCCCTCAAACCAGAAGATATTGCGCTGCTCCGCAAATGGATTGATCAGGGGGCCGACTGGGGCGACCATTGGGCCTATACCCGCGTCGAGAAACCCGATGTACCCCTCCTTGGTACATTCTGGAGTCGGCTGGGCCTGAGTGAAAACGTCGAACAGAAGTGGGTAAAGAATGATATTGACCATTTCACACTTCAGAAAATGAAGGAGCAATCCCTGCCGCCTTCGCCCGAAGCCGACCGGGTGACCCTGCTCCGGCGCGTCTCGCTCGACCTGACCGGCCTACCCCCAACGGAGCAGGAAGTAGCGAATTTCAGCAACGACAAATCAGCCAATGCCTACGAAAAAGCGGTAGACCACCTGCTGGCTTCACCCGCCTACGGGGAGCGCTGGACCGCCCTCTGGCTCGACCTGGCCCGGTACGCCGACACGAAAGGCTATGAGAGAGATACGGAGCGAAAAATATGGCGGTACCGCGACTGGGTCATCAACGCCTTCAATCAGGACAAACCCTACAGTCAATTTGTGGTGGAGCAACTGGCGGGAGACTTGCTCCCGAACCGGACGGACGCCCAACTGATTGCCACCGGTTTTCACCGCAATACCATGACTAACGATGAGGGTGGTACGCAGGATGAAGAGTTCCGCACGGCTGCCGTTATCGATCGGGTAAACACGACATGGGAGGTGTTTCAGGGCACCACGTTCGCCTGTGTGCAGTGCCATAGCCACCCGTACGACCCGTTTACGCACGACGAATATTACAAATATCTGGCTTTTTTCAATAACACCCGCGATGAAGATGTAACGACGGACACGCCAACGCTTCGTTTCTTTGAAGACCAGGATTCCGTTCAGGTAGAAGCGTTGAAAACATGGCTGACTACGCATCATACCCAGCCGAAACAGGCGCAGGGCTGGGTCAATTTTGTGCGGCTTACCGAGCCTAAAATCAACTCGCACCACTTCGACCAGTACATAAATGCGTCGCTGCTGGATGCCAAATACTTCGGGGTGCAGGATGGTGGTTCAACCCGAATCAAAACCGTTAATCTGACTGGCATTAACCGGTTTATCATGGCTGTTGGCACGAAAGCAGAGAATGCCGTGCTGACGGTGCATCAGGATAGCCCGACTGGCCCCTCACTGCTGACTATACCCGTACTGAACACGGGCAACAAGGGGAAAGATACGGTAATGGTCTGTGCCCTGCCGCAGATTACCGGCCAGCATCCTGTTTATCTGACGCTGTCTAATCCGAAACAACCGAAAGAATGGGTCCAGATAAAATGGGTATCGTTTCGCCCCGCCCTGCCGGGAACATCGGCCACGACACTGGGTGATATGGACACGAAACTTCAGGCCATTCTGAACGCCAAACCGGAATCTACCCCCGTACTGGTGGAAGCTACGGGCGATATGGTCCGAAAGACGCACGTTTTTGAGCGGGGTAACTGGCTGGTAAGGGGAAAACAGGTGCAGCCGGACGTACCAAAATCATTACCGCTCCTGCCTACCGATTCAATGGGGAAGACGGTACCCCGCAATCGCCTGGGTCTGGCTCAGTGGATGGTGCAGCGCGAACACCCGCTAACGGCGCGGGTGGCGGTTAACCGCTTCTGGGAACAACTCTTTGGTACGGGGCTGGTGGAAACGGTGGAAGACATGGGGACGCAGGGTATTCAACCCACCCATCGGGAGTTGCTGGATTACCTGGCGGCTGAGTTCATGGACACCGACCATTGGTCCATGAAACAACTGCTGAAGCGCATCGTAACCTCCGCTACGTATCGGCAGCAATCGGTGGCTTCCCCCGAACTGATAGCTAAAGATCCGTTCAATACCTGGCTGGCGCGGGGGCCACGAGTTAGGCTGACGGCCGAGCAGGTGCGCGACCAGGCGCTAGCCGTGAGTGGCCTGTTGAGTCACAAACGGCTTGGCCCCAGCGTGAAGCCCATCCAGCCGGACGGCATCTGGCAATCGCCTTACAATGGCGAAAGCTGGAAACGGAGTGAGGGAGAAGACCAGTACCGCCGGGCCATTTACACCTACTGGAAACGCACGGCTCCCTACCCGTCCATGACCACCTTCGACAGCCCCAGCCGGGAGTTTTGTCAGGTACGGCGCATCCGAACCAATACGCCGTTGCAGGCGCTGGTCACGCTGAACGACCCGGTATTTATAGAGTCGGCTCAATCGCTGGCGATGCTGATGCAGCAACGCGGAAAAACCCCGGAACAGCAAATTAGGGCTGGTTTCCGTCAGGTTACCCAGCGGGATGCATCCCCTCAAAAAATAGCGGTACTGCTGAAATTGTACCAGCAGTCGGCAACGTATTATGAACAGCATCCGGCCGATACCCAAGCGTTTCTGGGTGGTACCGATGCCACGCCACAGGTAGCCGCGCTGACCGTTACGGCCAATACGCTGCTCAACCTGGACGAGACAATCACGAAAGAATAAGATGAAAAAACTCATTGATGAACTTCAGCAGACTGCCCTCCAGCGCGAAACGCGTCGGCATTTCCTGCACACCTGCTCCACCGGACTCGGTGCGATGGCACTGGGGTCTTTTCTGGAAAGTTGTGGTTTTGCCGGTAAGGCAGCCGATAATAAAGCGTCATCCATAATTACCCCCGGCAACCCCAACGACTCGCCGATGGCAGTGCGGTCAACACAGTTTCCGGGTAAAGCCAAACGGGTGATTTACATTCATATGGCGGGTTCGCCCTCCCAGCTTGAACTGTTCGACTACAAGCCCGAACTGGTCAAGTACGACGGTAAAGACTGCCCGCAGGAACTGCTGACGGGCAAGAAATTCGCGTTTATCCGGGGTGTTCCCAAGATGCTGGGCCCGCAGGGGAAGTTTGCCCAGCACGGCCAGTCGGGGGCGTGGGTATCCGACTATTTACCGCATTTGCAGGGCGTAGTCGATGACATCACGTTCCTGAAAGCCATGCATACCGACCAGTTCAACCACGCCCCGGCGCAGTTACTGATGCACACGGGTTCGGCCCGGCTGGGCAGGCCCAGTATTGGCTCGTGGGTAACGTATGGCCTTGGCTCTGAGAATGATAACCTGCCGGGCTACATTGTGCTGGCATCGGGTGGTAAGCAGCCGGACGCTGGTAAATCCGTTTGGGGTAGTGGCTTCCTGCCGTCCGTGTATCAGGGCGTGCAATGCCGTACCGATGGCGATCCGGTGCTGTACGCGTCCGACCCGGTAGGTATGCCCCGCAGTTTGCGTGGCAAGACGATTGAGGCCATATCCGCCATTAATCAGCAGCAGTACAACGACGTAAAAGACCCGGAAATACTCACCCGGATTGCCCAGTACGAACTGGCCTACCGGATGCAGATGTCGGTGCCGGATTCGATGGACATCAAGGGCGAACCACAGTACATCCTGGATATGTATGGCGTGGACCCAAACCAGGGCTCGTTTGCCCGAAATTGCCTGCTGGCCCGGCGACTCGTGGAGCGCGGTGTTCGCTTTGTGCAGCTCTTCGACTGGGGCTGGGATACGCACGGAACCAGTTCCGATGGGTCTATAGACGTGGGTCTGCACGATAAATGCCGCCAGTCAGACCAGGCCGTAGCGGCTTTGCTCAAAGACCTGAAACAGCGCGGTTTGCTGGACGATACGCTGGTGGTATGGGGTGGTGAGTTTGGCCGGACCCCCATGCAGGAAAACCGCGACGGGCAGACACTGCCGTTTATGGGTCGTGACCACCATCTGGATGCGTTCACGGTCTGGATAGCCGGTGGGGGCGTTAAAAAGGGATTCTCCTTTGGCGAAACAGACGACATTGGCTATTACGGCGTAAAGGACAAGGTCCATGTGCACGACCTCCAGGCTACCATCCTGCATCTGCTGGGCTTCGACCACGAGAAGTTAACCTACCAGTTTCAGGGTCGCCCGTTCCGACTGACCGATGTAGCCGGGAAAGTAGTGAAGCCTATTTTGGCGTAGTGGGGCAGCGTCTGGCTTCTAAATCATCAGTTTATTCATCTTTATCAAAACTCTCTCCATCGATTCCTTAAGTCGGTAAATGTGGAGACGGGTTCAATAACCTCAACTGTACCCGGCAACTGACCCCGGCGAACGAACGTGGTCAATAAAATTCGGCCTTAATGAACGAGTTGAAAGCGCTTCTGACTAATGGGAAGCGGGTGGAGACCAGCAGTAAATCTGCTAGAGAATACACTTGTTTTCAACAAAGCGTATGCCCATTTCGAGGGTGAAGGACAAATCTGTTTATTAGGCCCCAGTGGGATGTCATCTTGGTAAAATAGTCAGAAATCCAACGCTGTCTTAGCAGTACGCGACACGATATACTTTTCTCTATGAAACAACTACTCTTTCTTATCGCCATCGCGATCCTGGGTTGCCAGACGGATCACAACAAAGCGACTGCGCAGTCGAAAAAAACACCTGCTACGAAGCCTAATATCCTGATTATCTACGCCGATGATCTCGGCTACGGCGATGTAAGCGCGTATGGAGAAGGCACACTAAAAACCCCTAACATCGACCAGCTTGCTACGTCGGGTCTTCGGTTTACCAACGGGTATGCCACGTCGGCGACCTGCACGCCCAGCCGGTTTGCCCTGCTGACCGGCGTGTATCCATGGCGCAATGAAAACGCCAAAATCCTCCCTGGCGACGCCCCCCTACTTATCGACACAACCGCCACTACCGTGGCCAGTATGCTTAAAAAGCAAGGGTACGCAACGGGTGTTGTTGGCAAATGGCACCTTGGCCTGGGCAATGGTAATGTGGACTGGAACAAAGCGATTGCCAAAACACCCAACGACCTGGGCTTCGACGAATCCTTCATTATGGCCGCCACCGGCGACCGCGTACCGACGGTGTACGTCGAGAACCGGAATGTGGTAGGG
>JACMPG010000099.1 GCA_014377625.1 Spirosoma sp. | reverse complement strand
GCTGAGTCGGGTGCGGGAACTGGCTCCCAAAAATTTCCTGCTCGTGCCGGGCGTGGGAGCGCAGGGGGGCTCGCTGGCCGACGTATCCCGCAATGGCCTGACCTCCGACGGTGGCCTGCTCGTGAACGCATCGCGCAGCATCCTGTACGCATCCAGCGGTACTGACTTCGCCGAACGCGCCCGCGCCGAAGCCCAGGCGATGCAGCAGGAAATGGCGGGGTATTTATCTGAGCTGTAGCCCGGTGGTGTAGCCCGGACAAGAGTGTCCGGGCTGCCTGCCAGACAGTCGTCAAGTTAAGAGATTGTGTATATTTGGTCATTGCTGTCTTACCCACCGCTCGTTATCCACCGCTATGCCCGAAACCTTTCTCTATTTCCTGTGGCAGTACCAGTACTTTACTACAACGCAACTGCTCACGACCGATGGCGAAGCGGTGCAGGTGCTGCATCCGGGGTTTCGGAATTATAATGCCGGACCGGACTTTACCAACGCCCGGCTGCTCATTGGCGGGCAGGAGTGGGGCGGTACGGTGGAGATGCATACCAAAACTACTGACTGGCTGGCCCACCGCCATCAGCACGACCGGGCCTATGATAACGTGATTCTGCACGTGGTCTGGCAGGACGATCAGCCCGCTACGTCCCGGCGCGTAGAAAGGACCAACGGTACGCCACTACCTACGCTGCCTCTCCAAAACCTGACTGATCCCGCCCTGCTCATCCGCTACGGCACTCTGACCGACTCGCCCGATGCCATTCCGTGCGCCAGTCAGTTTCGATCCGTTCAGCCGTTGCGGCTTACGTCCATGCTCGATAAAGCGATGCTGCAACGGCTGGAACGTAAGGCCGACGGGGTACACGAACTCTTTAGGCAATGCGGAAGCGACTGGGAAGAAACGGCGTATCGGCTACTGGCCATGAACATGGGCTTCAAAATTAACGCCGACCCCATGGCACAACTGAGCCGTGCCGTGCCGCTCAAAGCAGTGCTGAAACACCGCGATGTGCTGCTTCAGGCCGAGGCTATGCTATTTGGCACGGCGGGAATGCTCGATGCGGTAGAACAACCCGACGAATACGTAGCGGTGCTACAACGTGAATACCGGTTTCTGGCCGTCAAATATCAGTTGACTGATCGGCAGGTAACACCGCAGGCCTGGAAATGGGGCAAGCTGCGACCGGCTAACTTCCCCACGCTCCGGCTGGCCCAACTGGCCCGGCTCCTGACCCGACATGCCAGTTTGTTCTCGCTCTTCGTAGGTACTGCCGATGCCGAAACGCTCCTGAAGGGTTTACAGATCACGCCGTCGGACTACTGGCAAACGCATTACCGCTTCGGTAAAACGACCGAAAAAGCAGCTCCGTCGTTGGGTCTGAACTCTGCCGTGAACATTGTCATCAATACGGTGGTGCCGTTGCTGGCGGCTTATGCGCACCACCGCGGACAACCCGCCTACGTTGACCGTGCCATTGCTCTGCTTGAACAACTGCCCCCCGAAAAAAACCGACTGACCGACGACTGGAATACTCTCGGCCTGGGCATCCGCACCGCGTTCGACTCGCAGGCGGCCATTGAATTGTACAATGAGTTTTGCACTCAGAAAAAATGCCTGAGCTGTCAGGTAGGCGCGGGCCTGCTGAAGAGTCAGCAAGTGACGCTAAGTTAATTAGGTACTACTTGCCTGACAGCGGGATAAACTGCGCCGATAAGTTCGGTTTGGTCATGTCTTTATCGAACGGAAACATGGGCCGGTTGATGCGTTTATAGGGAAGCCGAAACAAATCCTGGTCAACACCCCCCGGTGTCAGGGCCATAATCCAGCCTTTTTGCATGGCGTAGAGTTCGGGTTCCAGATACCCAATCTTTACGACCACCATGTCTGCTTCGCGCGGCTTGAGGCCCAGCTGGGTAAAATCAATTTCCTTGTGATACGGCTTGCGCTTCTGCGTGATGATCACGTGAATACTACCCACCCGGATTACGGCTTCGACTTCGGCATTCTGGTCGCCAGAAACGATGGATTCGACCGTGCCGTTCAGCGGGACGGGTGGCGCAAACCGGGCATCGACCGCGGCCCCGGCAGTGCCCTCTACGTGGCCACCAACCCCTGCCGCAATGGCTTTCGTGATTAACTCTGGTGCGGGGATAGACGCGTAAATCAGCGATGGACCGTCGGGCTTTTGAAATTCCGGGCGGGCCAGGAGTTGCTTAAGTGTCCAGGTTACGTCGCCCGCCCCGCCCGCCGTGGGGTTATCGCCGGTATCGCTGATAAAGAACGGATGTTTATCGCTGGCGAAGGCCGCCTTCAGACTCTCGTCCAGGGTGCCGGTGGGAGCTACAAAGTCAAACTGATTACGAACATCCCAGAAACTGGCGGCCAGCTTTTCGGCGGCCTGCGTTACGGCCTTTTTGTCGTCGCCATATACCATGACAACGGCGTGGTTACGGGGTTCGTCGGCCCAGGCGTAGCCAATCCAGATGGCCGCGTCAATAACACCGGGCTGTGCAGCCGCGGGGGCTACCTGCTGGTAGAGGCTCTTGCCCGGCTCGATGCGCGTACTGGTTTTTTCGCCCGGCAGCAGAATCGGTACGGGTATCCAGGCCTTATAAGCTGGTTTGCCTTTGCCGCTTTTGAGCCGGTCGAGCAGGTTGGTTACGGCCCGCTCCTTGCTTTGCATGGCGTCTTCGTGGGGAGCCATGCGGTAGCAGGTAATCAGATCGGCGTTTTGCGCCAGCCGCTCCGATACGTTACCGTGCAAATCCATCGAAACGGAAACCAGCGTTTTATAGCCGATGACGTTACGGATTCGCGTAATGAAATCGCCTTCCGGGTCGTCTAATCCTACTACGCTCATGGCCCCGTGAATGTCGAGAAACAGACCATCGTAAGGTGCGTTCTTTTTGAGCCGGTCCAGTGTCTGACCCACCAGCGATTCGTATGCTTCGCGCGTGACGGCCCCGCCCGGCAGCGATTTGCCTACTAAGGCCGGGAGCCACGTAACCTGCTGACGTAGCGGAGCGTCGGCACTCAGGAACGGGTAGGACGTAAATACGGCATCATCATACCTGGCATGAAAGTCTTCCTCGTGCGTCAAGGCGGGCGAGAAGGTGCTGGACTCGATACCCAGGCCCGTAATGCCCACGCGGGGTTTGCCCGGTGTTCCAGTTTTTGAAGACGGCTGGGCAAACCCCGCGTGGGTGACGATACCAAAAAAACAGGCTACAAACGCGACAGTGATGTGTTTCATGCCGACAAGATACAGACAAAACCGGCTTAGCCGAGTACCATA
Source organism: Spirosoma sp. (assembly GCA_014377625.1). Classification (GTDB taxonomy): domain Bacteria; phylum Bacteroidota; class Bacteroidia; order Cytophagales; family Spirosomataceae; genus Spirosoma. Next base: position 4,205 of record JACMPG010000099.1, on the reverse strand, counting down.
TTCTGTTTGGCGGCATCCCACGTAATGCATTTACCGTTGTTGGTGGCCACTAAACTACATAATGAGTTTTGCACCCAGAAAAATGCCTGAGCTGTCAGGCGGTGGCGGGGCTGCTGAAACTGGTCATCAGCTAATGCAGGGGAATTGGAACAAAGGTTTCTTCGAGATTTTGCCCTGGCAGCGTTACTATTGGTGGGTATTTTCGGTTAATAGATGACGATGGGGCTTTCACCCCTGCCGGAAAATTCTTTACCAAACTTTATCAGGAATCAATAGATATGATTGACGTAAAAGGCTACGCTGTTCAGGACCCGCACTCGCCCCTGGCACCTTTTCAATTTGAGCGTCGGGAGGTTGGCCCGCATGATGTTCAGTTCGATATTCTGTACTGTGGCGTTTGCCATTCTGACCTGCACCAGATTCGCGATGAATGGGGCGGCTCCATTTTTCCGATGGTACCGGGTCACGAAATCGTAGGGCGGGTAACGGCCGTGGGCGACCACGTAAACAAATTCAAGGTGGGCGATCTGGCCGGTGTAGGCTGTCTGGTCGATTCATGTCGGCATTGCGCCAATTGCGAAGACGGCCTGGAGCAGTACTGTTTCAACGGAGCCTCGCAAACGTATAACGGACGGGAGCAGGATAAAAAAACGCCCACGTACGGAGGGTATTCAAACCTGATTGTTGTTCACGAAGATTTTGTACTGCACGTTTCCGATAAGCTGGACCTTGCGGCTGTGGCTCCGTTGCTGTGCGCCGGTATTACAACCTACTCGCCCCTGCGGCACTGGAAAGTAGGCGCGGGCCATAAAGTAGCCGTACTGGGTCTGGGTGGTCTGGGCCATATGGCCGTTAAATTTGCCGCAGCCTTTGGGGCCGAGGTAACCATGCTGAGTACGTCGCCAAGTAAGGAAGAAGACGCCAAACGGCTGGGTGCTCATAAATTCGTGCTGACCAGCGATCCCGAACAGGTAAAGGCCGTAACGGGTTATTTTGATTTTACTATTGATACGGTTTCAGCCCCGCACGATTACAATATGTATCTCGGTTTGCTGAAGACCAACGGCGTTCATATCTGCGTTGGTGCACCACCAACCCCTACCGAAGTGCTTGGCTTTAACCTGATTGGCGGTCGGAAAAGCATTGCCGGGTCCATGATTGGCGGTTTGCCGGAAACGCAGGAGATGCTGGATTTCTGCGCCGAACATAACATCGTATCTGATATTGAACTCATTCCGATGCAGGACGTTGAAACGGCTTACGAACGAATGCTGAAGGGCGACGTTCGCTACCGGTTCGTGATTGACATGAGTACGCTGTAGTCAGCCAACCAATTGTCAGAAAACAACGAAGCCCGGCTTAGTCGGGCTTCGTTGTTTTGGATAAGCGGTAAATCAGCCGATAAGCATATCGTTTTTGGCGGCATCCCACGTAACGCGCTTGCCGGTGTGCAGGGCGGTGGTAGCCATGACGTTGGCAACGGAGTGGTTGAAACCCACGCGGGCGGGAGCATTTGGCTCCTTACGGCTCCGAACGCAGTCCATCCAGTTCAGCATATGCATTGAGGTCATTGGGTCGCTGCCGGTATTGGCTCCGGTTTCCATTTTAGGGCCACTACCCAGCGACATGTCCGGTAGCATGTTGGCCTGCATCTTCATTTCTTTGGCATACCGCTCTTTCAACCCACCCTCTGACGTAATCTGGTTGGTATCGAGGTTAATCATGCCGCCGTTGGAGTAGTAGTATTCTTTGGTGCCGCCCGCTTCGTTGGTCATCCGTGACGAGTACGTAACCTGAAAACCTTTGCTCTTGTCATTGTCGGGGCCGTAATCAAACACCGCCGTAAAGGTATCGGGGTTTACGCGCCCATCTTTCCACAGGTACACGCCCCCGTTGGCTACTACTGAGCGCGGATGGTCTAAACCGCTGAACCAGTGAACGGTATCGATCTGGTGCGACATCCACTGGCCGGGAATACCCGACGAGTAGGGATAGAATAGCCGGAATTCAAGGTATTTGCGCGGGTCCCAGGCCGTTTTGGGGCGGTTCATCTGGTAACGGTCCCAGTCGGTGTCTTCCTTCCGAATCTGCGCTACGGCTTCGGGCCGACGCCAGCGTCCGGGCTGATTCACATTCCAGGTCATTTCAACCATCACAATGTCGCCAAACTTGCCCGACCGGATAAAGTCGTTGGCCGAGTGGTAGTTGGGGGCTGAGCGTCGCTGCGAACCAACCTGTACGATTTTCTTTGACTTTTCAACGGCTTTCAGCGCAACCCGCGCGTCGTCGAGCGATTCGGCGAAGGGTTTTTCGCAATACACGTCGCGGCCTGACTCCACGGCGGCAGCGCAGTGCAGGGCGTGCTGGAAATCGGCGGTACTAATGATTACGGCATCTACGTCCTTACGGTCCAGCAGTTCGTCATTGTTGCGGGCTTTAAAGAATGTATCGTCGTTCCAGCCTTTGCCTTTCAGATACTTCTCGGCTTCGTCGCGACGGCGGCTCCAGATGTCAGACACGCCTACGAATGCAAAGTTGTTGGCTTTGGCGTGATCCATAAATGCCGGCGCCAGCGACTGCCGGAACCGATCCGAAAAGCCGATAATGCCTACCCGAACGCGTTCGTTCGCCCCAATAATACGGTTATAACTACTGGCCGAAATACCCACTGTGGGCAGGGCCAGTCCTAAACCAGCCACCGCTGATTTCTTGATAAACTCACGACGATTTTCCATGACAATTAATTGTGTACCAGTTTAAAGAAAGTGAGCCGTCCATCGGTATCCTGACAAATGAATGCCGGGGGCACATGTATCTATCAAAGCGATCTTCAGTTTCGATTTACCTGTTCGTCGCCCGGTAACAGACGCTATCGGATTACTATCAGGTACGCAGCCACTGACGCATACCCGGAAACCCCTCTGCTGACCTGATGGGGTCGTTTGTCAGTCCCATCCAGATTAGCAGGGGCAACCCGATGTACAGGCCACTCGTAAACTGCCCGATGAGCCAGTCGCTTTCCCCTTTATACCCATCCGGGTGGAAGACAACGGCTGGATCAAGCTGGAGGTGGCAACAGGCGGCATACGTCCATAACAGCACGGCCATTTCGTCGCCTGCTTTGTCGGGCCGGTCGGCCGTGATGTTGCCACCCAGTCGAGTCCGGTCTTCGGGTAGACTGACCGCAATGTGGCCTGCCTCGTGGAGTATATCACCGGGATACAGCAGTTGCTCCGGGTCAATGAGTAGCCTGCCTTCGTCGATGAGCAGTCCGGGCAGAAAGGTAGTATTGGGCAACGTTTGTTCGCGGGTTTCAATGCCGATTTTGTTCAGAAAAGCCCGTATCATGACGGTTAGCTGCTCGTTGGACGGGGTCATTTCAAGAGTCGGTTTAGTCGTTCTGTTTCGAGGGCGTCGTAGGCTATTTGGGCAGACAGTAGATACGACGGAACCGGTTTGTCAGGTATTGCTTCCGCAAATGCCTGCCCCGGTCGTTTGGCATGAAAGCCACTACGCTCACCAATTTTTGCCCAGTCAGATTCCGGTGAGGTTAGCGCGAGAAAATCCAGCATTGACCTGAGCAGGACCGAACCGTTGGGTTGGTAGGCCAATAGAAAAGCACGTTCGTCCTGCCGGGCAATGTCTAAAAAGCGGTGGTAATAGTACGTCAGTACCAACGCTGTATAGGTATCCGCATCGGTGAAGGGGACATCTGCTGAGTGAAGACCAAACAGGGACGGCAGCAATAGTCCCGGCACGGCGTGCATACCCCGCTGTTTCTGATGCGACTGGACAACGGCGTCTGGTGAGCGGTATAGCAAAACCATCGGTACGCCCGGAAATAACCGGCGCAGGGTTTCATAGAAAGTAATGTGCCAGCTATCGAGCTTGATAAACAGTTCTGTTTCCTGATCGGCCCGTTGCTGGCCGAGTAGCCGGATTGTAGCCAGTAAGGCCTGTTCCTGCTTGGCAGGCAGCACCGCTGGCAATTGCTCAGGCAAGCGCAGTAGTTCGTCCAGCAGCGGCACTTCCGACAAAACGATGCGGTGTTGGCCCAGGGTGAGCAACTGCGAGAGCAGCGTAGAACCGCAGCGCGAGACGTGAAAAATGAATGCTGTTGGCCATACCGTTGGCACAAACTGCGCCATCTCGATCAGGCTGTCGAGGCTGGTTTCTGACCTGAACCACGATGAGTTGTACGGATG
>JACMPG010000098.1 GCA_014377625.1 Spirosoma sp. | reverse complement strand
AACTTTTCGAGGTAGCCGTATGAACCAATGGCCTTCCTCAAAAGCGAAATCAGTTCTTGTTGCTTTGGGTAGAATTGGTTGGGAAGTCAAACGCCAGTCGGGTTCACACCGGACACTAGCCAGAGAAGGATGGGAAAACTATACGTTCGCTTTTCACGACGGCGACGAAATAGGACCGGTTATGCTCTCGAAAATTGCAAAGAAAACGGGCCTGACACCCGACGATTTGTGAATTTGCTACCTTTTGTCACAAAGAGAGACGCGGACATCTGGCCCGACAGATAATTATGATATTAGGGAACGACAGATAACGAAAAGTACTAATCGATACATTCTCCATCAAGAATCAGAAGTCACCGCTACTACCAGTTCACTATTTTCAAAAATGCCACTCCGGTTTCCTTTTGGTTGAAAAATGCCGATAAGTAATTGCTCAAAAATCAGTGCCTTATTTTCATTTGATAATTTGGAAGGTTCGCCATTCACTCGCTCTTCTATTTCATTGAGCGAGAAGCATACTGTTTTTATTCCACTGATTTTGGCTTCCTCATACAAGAACTTATGCAATCTGTTGTTCTGCGATGAAGTCTCTTGAAATTCCCTGCGTAATCGTTCACTAAAGGTTCCCCACTTCCCTTTCACGGTTTGCCCAACATAAAGTATTTCGATTCCGTTATGATGGATATAGACACCCCGTTCATTGGCGTAGTCAGCCAAACAGGATTTCAGCCATTTATCGCCCTTCGGAGCAATGGACATAGCTTGGCCGTTTAGGAGAAGATCTTCTTTTTCTGGAACAATAAATGAAATTTCTGTCATAAATTCTGAGTAGGTGATGATTTGTGATAACCCAAACACGCCCGAATGTCATCGTCTTCCAAAGCCGGATAATCTCCCAGAATTTCCTCGTGATTCATTCCCGCTGCCAGTAAATCGAGAATCAATTCAACGGGATAGCGTTTGTTGCGGATTGTTGGTTTGCCGTGGTAGATATCAGGATTCAGCGTGATTCGCGAAAGCAGTGTATTTCCCATCAGTTAATTTCTTTTACGAATACAAGTTACGCCAGATAACTGCCAATACTGACCACATCGGCGAAGACGCCGGAGGCCGTTACTTCGGCACCCGCGCCGGGGCCTTTTATGACCAAAGGCCGCTCTTTATACCGCTCCGTTGTGAACGAAACGATGTTGTCGGCACCCGTAAGCTGGTAAAACGGATGATCCGGCCCCACCGACCGTAGTTCAATCACGGCTTTATCGTTCTCAAATACGGCCACGAATCGTAGTTTTTCGCCCCGTGCGTCGGCTTCGCTCAGCATGGATTTGAAGTAGTCGTTATGGGCATCGAGCTGCTCGAAAAAGGCCGGAATCGTGGGTGCGTCCAGACACGCCTTTGGCAGCGGGTTGTTGATCGTGACGTCGTTCGGTTCGAGGGGGAAACCAGCTTCGCGGGCCAGAATCAGGATTTTCCGGGCTACGTCCTGCCCGCTCAGATCATCGCGTGGATCGGGTTCGGTGTAACCTTTGGCTTTGGCTTCGCGCACTACGTCGGCAAAGGATTCCCAGCCCGGTGTCCCAAACGTGTTGAAGATAAAGGAGAGCGTACCGGATAGAATGGCTTCGATTTTCAGGAAGCGGTCGCCCGCCGTCATCAGGCCCTGCACGGTGTTGATAATTGGCAAGCCCGCGCCCACGTTGGTCTCGTACAGGAATTTTACGCCCCGGTTCAGGGCCGTGCGCTGCAACCGCCGGTACTCGCTGTACGGTCCCGAATTGGCCACCTTGTTGGGCGTCACCACCGAGATATTGGCATCCAGCAGCGACTCGTAAAACTGCACGATTTCCTTGTCTGACGTGCAGTCGATAAACACCGAGTTGGGCAGGTTGTAGTCTTTTATTTTCTCGATAAAGGCGGGTAGTGAGGTCGTTACGCCTTCGGCCTGCTGCTGTTCATACCAGTTGGTCAGGTCCAGCCCTTTGCCGTCGAGCAGCATTTTTCGGGTATTGGCCACGCCTACTACGCAGATTTTGAGTAGCTTCTCCTGCCGTAGGTAGTTCGTCTGTGCGTGAATCTGCGCCAGCAACGCCTTGCCAATCAGGCCAGTACCTACCATATACAGGTTCAGCATCCGGGCTTCGGACTGGAAAAACGAGTTGTGTAAGGCGTTGAGGGCTTTGGAGAGGTTGTTTTTGTTGATGACCACCGAGATGTTGATCTCCGATGATCCCTGCGCTACGGCTACGATGTTAACGCCGTTTTTGCCCAGCACCGAAAACAGCTTGCCCGCAATCCCCGACGATTTCCGCATCCCTTCGCCCACTGTGGCAATGACCGACAGGTCGCGCTCGATGGCGATGTTGTCGATGTGGCCGTGTTCGATTTCGGGCGCAAATTCGGCGTCCAAGATGGTCTTGACGTTCTCGGCCCCACGCGGGTCGATGGCGAAGCAGATGGAGTGTTCGGACGATGCCTGCGAGATCAGCACCACGCTGATTTTATGAGCCGCCAGAATCCCGAACAGCTTGGCCGACACGCCCGCCACGCCAATCATACCCGACCCCTGCACGTTGACGAGCGCAATGTCGTCGATGCTCGAAATACCCGTGATGGTGTACTGCCGCCGGTCGGCGGTGCGGCTTACGAGGGTTCCCTCATGGCCAATATTGAACGTGTTCAGCACCCGGACCGGAATGTTGCGGGCAAACGCGGGTTGCAGGCTGGGCGGGTAAATCACTTTGGCTCCGAAGTGGCTGAGTTCCATGGCTTCGGCGTAGGTGATGGTCGGGATATTGAAGGCGTTGGGCACCTTGCGCGGATCGGCGGTCATCATTCCGTCCACATCGGTCCAGATGTCGATGACGGTAGCGTTGAGGGCCGCGCCCAGAATACTGGCCGTGTAATCTGACCCGCCCCGGCCCAGCGTGGTTGTTTCGTTTTTTTCGGTCGAGCCGATGAAGCCGGTAATCAGTTGAATATCGGTGTTTTTGGCGAAGTGCGCCTGAACAAGCTGGTTGGTCAGTGTATAGTTGATCTCGGCCTGCCCAAACTGCGCGTCGGTTTTAATGATGGTACGGGCGTCGAGAAACTGCGCCGGAATGCCCGTACTACGAACACATTCGGTAATAACGGCGGTGGAGAGCCGTTCGCCAAAGCTGGTAATTAGATCGTGGGTCCGCAGGGTCAGTTCACGAATGAGCGATACGCCCCGCAGCAGGTCTTCGAGTTCGTTGATGATACCGCGCACGTGGGCAAACACCTTGCTCTGCTCTTTTACGGGCAGCAGGGCTTTGACTACCGCAAAATGCCGGTCTTCAATGCGCCGGACCAGTTCCATGTAATCGGGTTCGCCGGAGGTGGCCATCCGCCCAATTTCGATGAGCTGGTTGGTAACGCCCCCCATGGCCGAAAAAACTACCGCAATGGAATTGCCGTCGCGCCGGTGCTGCTCAATGATCCGAATAACCTGCCGGATGCTCTCGACCGAGCCAACCGACGTACCGCCAAATTTGAGAATTTGCATTGAAGGGAATTATGACCGGGTCGCCGGTACGATTATAAATGATGAATGATGAATAACCTGCCGGAATGAGCCGGTCTTCACGTTTGTCGGGGCGGTTAATGAATGTAATCGTAAGGGCAAAGATAGGGCCAAACCGGCTTAGCGGTCAGTGTTGGGCCGACTGTAGTTTCTGGCCTTGCGTTACCACGTCAGTTTGAGCAGCGATACGCCCTGACGGGGTAGTGGAAAATTAACCATCGCCTGGCCATTCCTGACAGATACCGACTCTGGCTTACCCAGCATCTGTAACTGCCCGGCGCGTTCGAGTTCGGCAACTTGAGCGGGAGTGGGCGTTTGGGGCGACCCCATGTTTTTCCAGACTTCGTAGGCGTTGCTGTGCCCCTTGTCGATGCGATAATGCACCAATTTTACCACCCGGCCCGGCAAACCGCTGATCGTTACGGCAACGGGTGCGTCGGGGGCGGGGAGGTTGTCATCGTGGTAATTCCAGACCATGATGGCCGCTGATTTAGCGCTTGTGGACGCCAGCGCGTTGACGTCAGGTTGCTGCCGGACGCTGTTGTCGCGGATTTGGGCCGCGTTATAGCCCGAACCGCCGGTAGTCGTTACCCGGTTGCCAGCCATCATTCCGAACATACGGAATACGTTCAGCACCGGCTTGTCGACGCCGTTGGTGGCCAGGTCACGAAATCCCCGAAACCACGGCTGATCCTCGAATTCAAACGCCCACGTCACGGCACCCAGCAGGTTAACGCTCCGGGCCGATGCCAGGTCTGACTTACGGGCGAACGAAGCTGCCGTGTAGCTTGAGTAGACTGTGCCGTTGCGGTAAGCATTTTGCGGGTGAAAATCTTCCGAACAGGCCGCGCAGCCTTCCGGATCTGACTCGCCAATGACAATCGGTAACTGCCGCAGCGACGGGTACGACGCCACGATTTCGAAGCCCCGGTCAATGTCGCGGAACTGCCTGCCCATGTTCATCTGTATCGCCCCATTTACAAGTTTGGGTTCGCCCTTGGCGTGAAACGTAATGAAATCGAGGGGGGTACCGGTCTGGCCCGTCACAGCGTTTTTGCCACTTACGACATGGTCCAGAAACGCCCGCATGAATGTCTCGGATTTATCCCAGGCAGGGCCAGTCACTTCAGGGCCACCCATACGGGCGGTGGGCAGGGCGCGTTTCACGGCGTCGGCGGTATAGTCGTAGAGTTTGATGTATTCGTCGGTGGTTCCCTTCCAGTAGTCGATGTTGGGTTCGTTCCAGAGTTCCCAGTACCAGCTTTCTACTTCCTTTTGGCCGTAACGGGCCACCGAGTGCCGCACCCATTGGTACACCAGTTCGCTCCATTTCTGGTAGTTGTTTGGTGGATAAGCCCAGCCCGTGAAAATGCCGCCGTATTTGTTGTCGGGCTGCCAGTTATGGCGGTAGGGTTCGGGATGGGTGGAGAGGGCTTCGGGCATGAACCCAATCTGCGCCATCGGCTTCATTCCCCGTTTAACGTACGTATCGAAAATCTGGTCGATAATCGTCCAGTCGTAAATGGGTTTGCCGGTGGCGTCTTCGGTATAGGCGTTGGTCGATCCCCACTTGAGCGCGGCCTTGCCATCGCCCGTCACGAGCAGGCTGTGCGCCCGCACGTAGACGGGGACCGCGTTTGCTTTGGCCAGTTCGGTCAGCAGCTTTTTGCCGTCTTTCATATAGGTATAGTTCGGCTCATCGTAGCCAAACCACGCCCAGATAGGCCGCAGGGGTCCCGTTTCCTTGTGTAGATCAACGGATATGGCAATGGGTTTGTCGGCGGGTTGCGCCTGACCAATAATAGTCAGCAAACAGCAAAAAACCCAAATGTAAACAGATTTGGCAGTCATCGTTCTGGTTATGTACATAGTCGTAGAAGCCAGATGTTATCAAGAAATAATGACGTGTTCAGGCATTTTTTGGCTATTCGGACCCGATTTTGCCGGTTTGCTACCGGGCTTCGTCGGGCAAGCTCAGTGTCTATGGCAGCACAACCACAATCATCAGGCCGCAGAAACTGAACGGGGCAGGAAAAGACGCATCAATTCCGAAAACAAGAAATTATAAATCCAGACGGTTGCTCTGTTCGTAGATAAGAGGGAATACGGGCAACGGAAGCCCGCATTCAAGACACAATTTTTCTCTTACTCAGTATGAACAACCCCGAAAAACAACCCGGATTAACAACGTTGCCGGGCGGATTGGAACCCGTTGCCGTTGGCCGTCGGCTCTTTTTGCGCTACTCTGGCGCGTTTGTGGCCGGTAGTGCGCTCCTTGCCGCGTGCAAAAACGAAGAAAACCCTATCACCGTCTCCCCTTCGCCAACTATGGTTGATCTGGGTTCGGGCGATATCGGGATTCTGAACTATGCCTACGCACTCGAACAGCTCGAAGCTGCCTTTTATACGCAGGTGATGACCACGCCCTACGGTGGCATGTCAGATGCTGAGCGTACTATCCTGACGGACATTCGCGATCACGAAATTATTCACCGCGAGTTTTTCAAAGCGGCTATTCCAGCCGCCAACCGGATTGCTGACCTGACGCCTAATTTTAGCGCGATCAATTTTGCTGACCGGACCAGCGTACTGAACACGGCTAAAACGTTTGAAGACCTCGGCGTATCGGCGTACAACGGCGCGGGCAACCTGCTCAAAGACGTTAACCTCCTGTTGCTGGCCGGTAAGATTGTCTCGGTCGAAGCCCGTCATGCGGCCGTTATTCGCGATCTGCTCAACCCAAAATCAGCTGATTTCGCCGGAGATGACGTGGTAACGCCCGCCAACGGACTCGACGTTGTCCGCAAGCCTGTTCAGGTACTGCCAGCCGCGCAGCCATTTGTCAGGAACACCATTAGCGGAGCTAACCTGCCAACTGTTTAACCCCCACTCAACACGATGAATCTCCTTAATATAATCTCGAAAATCGAAGAACTTGATGTCGAAGCGGCAGACAAGTATAGCTTCTACTCACGGCGCAACCTGATTAAGTTTGGCCAGAAAGCCCTGACCGCAGCCGCCGTACCCACCCTGTTTGCCGCTACGGCTAATCAGGCATTTGCCCAGGCTGGCCCTTCTCAGGCTGCGGTTGACGTGCTGAACTTCGCGCTTACGCTCGAATACCTCGAAGACGAATACTACCGGTTGGCCCTGAACACGGCTAATCTGATTCCGGCAGCTGACCGCACTGTAATTGCGCAGATCAGCAAGCATGAAGTGGCTCACGTGGTTTTGCTTAGAGGTGCGCTCGGAGCCGCTGCAGTGGCTAAGCCAACTTTCAAATTTGGCGACTCGTTCAGCACGTACCAGAAATTTCTGGGCCTGGCGCAGGCGCTCGAAGATACCGGCGTTCGGGCCTACAAAGGACAGGCTGGTTCACTTATTAACGATAAAAGTATCCTACAGGTAGCCCTGCAGATTCACTCTGTAGAGGCCCGGCACGCAGCACAGATTCGGCGAATGAACGGAGCCAAAGGCTGGATCGGTACAGCGGGTAATGCCCCGGCTGCGGTCTATGCAGGCGAAGAAGCCACGATGCAGGCAACAATTGATCTGGTGGCCCTGACGGGTAAGTCGGCAGCGGCAGTAGCCGAAGCCTTCGACGAACCACTCACCAAAGCACAGGTGCTGGCCATTGCCGGAACGTACATCGCATAGAAGGTAAATGGGTGTAAGGTGTAGTACCTACCCCTTTACCCCTTTAAAGACAGTAATAGGGAAGTTAGTTTGAGGAGCCGGGCAACCGGTAGAATACCGAAAAGGCACCGGAGTTTCTCCGATGCCTTTTTTTGATGCATTGACGCCGGGTTTTTCGTTCTTTGCAGTCCGGTTACCCGTCAATCTCTCTATGAAATTTCTGCGTATTCTGCTTTATGTACTACTTGGCCTGGTAGGACTGGTGATTTTGATTCTGGCCGTTGGTCTGGCACCGGTGGATGACACGCCCTACCGGGAAATGGATTACTACCGGCAAACCAAACAAAGACTAACGGAGTTGTCCTCACCCCCGCCCGCCACAACACCGCTGCGGGCGGGCTGGGCCAAAGCGAACATCACCCCCGATCACCCTACGGCTACTGGCGGCTATGGCGAACGACGCGGCAAAAAGTGGCGGGTGGTCAGCGATTCGCTCTACGCGCGGGTAGTTATGCTCGACAATGGCAGTACCCGCGTGGCCGTAGTTGCCCTCGACCTGCTCATTACGCCCCCGACGGTAGTAGAACAACTCAAAAAAAGATTACCGGAGGTGGGGCTGACGTGGGCTAATATGTACATAGGGGCCATTCATTCGCACAACAGCGCGGGCGGCTGGGCACCGGGGCTGGTGGGTTCGCTTATTGCAGGTGAGTACGAGGAAGCTATTGTTACCCGAATTACCGACGGTATTCTGCGGGCTATTCGCGAAGCGCAGACCAATATGGCCCCGGTGCAGATTGGCTACGGACAAACCGATGCCATTGATTTGATCAGAAATCGCATCGGCTCGTCCGGTCCTACCGGACCACTCGATGGAGCCGTGCGACTACTGAAATTGGTGAAAGAAGACGGTACGTCGGCCCTGCTTACGTCGTTTTCGGGTCATGCTACGCTGTTTGAGGGCGACAACGGCAACTACCTCAGCCGTGACTATCCGGGGTCGCTGGTAGATCGGTTGGAGAAAAAAGCCGCTACGTTCGCGCTGTTTCTGGCCGGGCCGGTGGGTAGCACAGCTCCTGTAGCGAAGGGAAACACCGACTTTCAGGAGATCAGAAACTACGCCGGTGCGCTGGCCCTGCGCATTGAACAGACTGTGCCAACCATTCAGCCCCGCACCGACAGTACACTTATGTTGCTGACACTGCCGTTGGGTCTGCGCGAGCCGCACCCGCGCATTATTGGCAACTGGCGCGTGCGGCCTTACCTGTTTTACCTCCTCTACGGTGACTACCCGTCCGACCTGAAAGCGTTACGCATTGGAAAAACTGCCCTGCTCGGCACCCCCTGCGACTTTTCCGGCGAGCTCTCCGTCGAACTACAACCCGTGGCCCGGCGTGATAGTCTTAACCTGATGATTACCAGCTTCGATGGCGGCTACATTGGCTACATCACGCCCGACCGCTACTACGACCGCGCTACCTACGAAACCCGCGACATGAACTGGTTTGGCCCCTACAACGGCGACTATTTTAAGGAAATGATGACCGGGCTACTGGGGAAAATTGACAAATAGGCGCGACTATGCACCAATACCTGGCCTGTATTGCGCTCGTGGTCGACGACTACGATGATGCAATTCGGTTTTATACCGAAAAACTAAATTTTGTCCTGCTGGAAGATACTCGCCTAAGCGATACTAAACGCTGGGTTCGGGTGGTCCCGCCGGGCAGCAATGCGTGCGCTCTGTTACTGGCCAAAGCCGATGACGATACGCAGCGCAGCCGCGTGGGTAACCAGACCGGTGGGCGGGTGTTTTTGTTTTTGCATACCGATGGTTTCTGGCGCGATTACCACGCGATGACCGAAAAGGAGTTGAGTTTACGCGGTTACCTGTTGAGGAACCCTATGGCACCGTCGCCGTTTTCAAAGATCTATACGGTAATTTGTGGGATTTGATTGAGCCTATTCTGCGGGCAGATACACCGTAAACGTAGCTCCCTGGCCGGGCTGACTCGTTGCCTGAACCGCTCCGTTATGGTTATCGATGACCTTCTGCACAATGGCCAGGCCAATGCCCGTACCTGTATACCGGCTGCGGCCGTGCAGGCGCTGGAATACCTGAAAAATACGATCGGTGTGTTTTTCGTCGAAACCAATACCGTTATCAGTCACGCTTATGGCGTAAAACTGACTGGCCGTGCTGTTCGGCTTTATCGTTTCGGGTAAGTCAGATGCGGGTATCAATTGGCTGGTCAGGCTGATGCGGGGTGGCAGATCGGGCTGTTGAAACTTGAGGGCGTTGGCAATCAGATTCTGAAAAAGCTGTCCGAGCTGGGGAGCATCGCCGGGTACGGTGGGCAATTCGCCCACCTCAATGACCGCGCCGGTGTCCTGAATGGCCAGTTCCACATCGCCCAGCACGCCCCCAACCACGCTGGTCAGGGTAACTGATGTGAAGGCTTGGCGCTGGGTGCGGATGCGCGAGAACGTAAGCAGGTCCTTGATCAGCACTGACATCCGTTCAGCCGCCGTCAGCATCCGCTCCAGAAAGTCGGCTCCCTCGCCCAGCTGACTGCCATAATTTGTCTGGAGAATATCGCCGAAGGAGCGAATCTTGCGCAGGGGTTCCTGTAAATCGTGGCTGGCTACGTAGGCAAACCGCTCTAAGTTTTCGTTGGAACGCTGAAGGTCGAAGTTGGCCATCTGGAGCGCGTTGGTCCGCTGGGTCACCTGTTTCTCCAGATCGGCAGTGAAGACTTTCTGGTCGTGAATATCAGTGCAGGTGCCAAACCAGCGCATAATTTCACTCGGCTCACCATCTGGTCCGGGAGCGTCATAAAAGGGCAGGCCCAAACCCAGCCACCACCTGTACTGCCCGTCGTGCTGCATCAGACGGTACTCGATCTCATAGGGCTGTCCCGTTGCCAGACAGTTTTGCCATACCTGCCAGGTTCGGCCAACATCGTCGGGATGGAGGATCTGCCCCCATCCTCCGCCCAGCGACTGCTCCACTGACAGGCCTGTGAATTCGTACCACCGGCGGTTGAAAAAATCGACCTCTCCATTCGGTTGAGTAGCCCAGACGATCTGCGGTACAAAATCGGTCAGGAACGTAAACTGCCGGATGCTGTCGCGCAGGTCTTCGTTGGTCTTTTCGAGCTGCTGTTCGTGTTCTTTGAGTTGACGAAGGGTATGTACCTTGTCGGTCGTTTCGTTGCAGACTACCAGAATGCCGCCTACCTGCCCGGACTCAACGCGCACGGCGCTATAGCTGAACGTCCAGTATACATCTTCAAGCTGGCCATTTCGGTAGATAGGAATCAACTGGTTTTCGCTCCAGATGGCTTCGCCGGTGGTCTGTACCTGATTAATAAGCGGGCCGATAACGTCCCAGATTTCGGGCCAGCAGTCTTTGGCACGCTGGCCCAATGCGTTGGGATGTTTACCCTGATTGCCGAGACTGGGGCGGTAGGCGTCGTTATAAATCTGAATCATCTCCGGTCCCCACCACAGAAACATCGGAAATTTGGACGTCAGCACTACGCTGACAATAGTGCGCAGACTCTGCGGCCAGTTTTTGGGTGGCCCAATGGCCGTTGCGGCCCAATCAAACGCGCGGGTGAGTTCGCCCATCTGCCCGCCGTCGTTCAGAAAGGGATATTCTTCGGCAAGGTTGGCGTTCATAAACTACGATAGGGTGTTGAGTAGGGAAGCAGTTAACCGAGTGCCAAAGATACAAACTACCGTTATTTGGGAAAGAGTACGCATCCGGTTGGTTAACGAAATCGACTCATTTCTGAACGGAAGCCCGCCGGAGTCGGTCGTTGATGGCCGCCCCCAGCCCGGTGTTGGGCAGGGTCTCGGCGTAGATCAGATCCAGATCCAGCGTGTCGAGCCAGCGGAGGTAAGCAAACAGGTTTTTGGCGGCTTCGTCCAGATCGCCCGTGGCCGAGAGTATCCGCTGTTGCGCGTCAGGAACACCACCAACCGGTTCACGAAAGGCTAGCATACCTGTCCGGTTGGGGTTGGTGAGGGGCGGAGACTGGCCGGGTTTCAACAGGATAAGCGGTTTGCGCGGGGCGTAGTGGCTGCTGAGCATACCGGGTGCCGCAGGATTGTCCGTCGAGTGAGTTTGCACGGTTACCGGCCCCACCACGGCTTCAATCTGCGCCTGGGTCAGCCCACCAAGCCGGAAGACGCAGGGCATGTCTCCCTCAAAACCAACGATAGTCGATTCCAGCCCGATCCGCGCCGGGCCACCGTCCAGGATGTACGGGATCTGGTTGCCCAACTGATCGGCCACGTGCCGGGCGGTGGTGGGGCTGATGTAGCCAAAGGGATTGGCACTGGGCGCGGCCAGTGGAAAATCGAGTTCGGCCAGCAGTTGCAGCGTAAGCGGGTGGTTTGGAATGCGTACCGCCACCGTGGGCAGACCCGCCGTAACCAGATCGGGAATGCTGGCTTGTTTAGGCAGTAGTAGCGTGAGCGGACCGGGCCAGAATGCATCGGCCAGTTGCCGGGCAGCCGGGGGGAAGTCGGTTACGAATTGGCTTAGTTTGGCGGGCGTATCGGTATGGATAATGAGCGGATCGAACGTGGGGCGGTTTTTGACCCGAAAAATGGTTAGCACGGCGTTGGTATCCAGTGCATTACCAGCCAGGCCGTAAACCGTTTCGGTGGGTATTCCTACTACGTTGCCCCTCTCCAGCCATGCCTTTGCGTGGCTGACGTTTTGCCCAATCTGTACCATCCTGCAAAATTAGTTGTAAAGTCACAGAGTCGTATAGTGGTAAAGTCAGGTGTGTCAACTATCCCAACTCACGACTATATAGCTGCAGTGGCGAACCATCTATAACTTTACAACTATTTTTGTATCATGAACGAGCGATTTGGGAAGTGGTTTAAGCGGCTGGGGTGGGCAGGATTCCTGTTTTTTCTGGTCAAAGGCTTGCTATGGCTTATTATCCCGTACCTGATTGCAAAGGGTTTTCTATCGAAATAAACCAGCAAAAAAGCACAATAAGCCGGTAGATAAGTCTTACTGCCGGTCTATACTTCCTGTGCTGAAGGTAGCTACATTAGACGTTGTTTTGGCAACACGCTTACCATGAACATACATTCTCCTCATTCATGCAATCACTCCTGACGCGCCAACCTAACTGGCTTTCCTGGTTCGTCAATGGGGTACTGCTTTGCCTGATGCCCGCCTTTGCTTCGGCCAATCACATCATTGGCGGCAACATTGGCATGCGGGCGGTAGGAACAACACCCGGCCAGTTTCAAATCCAGCTTACTCAGTTCTGGGACGCTGGTCAGAGTCAGGCCGGTAACCAAGATCCGGTTGTTACAGTGTTGATATTCAGTAAAAATGGTCCGGCACTTATCGAGCAGATTGACCTCAAACTATGCGAGAGTCTGCCGCTGCGTTTCAATAACGAAGCCTGTGCCCGCCAGAATAAGCTTAACTTCATTGAGGCCCGTTACTGCGCTCTGGTTCAGTTCGACCCCGCCAGGTACACCGACCCGGCGGGCTACTATATGGTCTGGGAACGCTGCTGCCGGAGCGACGCCATTATCAACGTGACCAGAACCAGCAGTGGGCTGGGTATGGTGTTCTATATGGAGTTCCCGGCCATGATACGCAACAGTACGCCCTTCGTTAATTCATCGCCCCAGTTCAAAATACCCAATGGCGACTATATCTGCTTAGACAAGCCGTTTACGTTCGATATCAGCGCGATCGATGCTGACGGCGACGCGCTTGTTTACTCGCTCGTAACGCCCCTCAACGGCTATACGACTAACGTCATGGTGACCGCCCCCGCGACCCCGCGCGCCAGCTATCCGCCCGTTGGCTGGGCAGCTGGCTACAGCCTGAATAATGTTATTCCGGGCAATCCGGCTCTGAGCGTCGATGCGGTTACGGGTCAGCTGAGCGTCCGGGCTAATAAAGAAGGGTTGTACCTGTTCTCGGTGCAATGCGAAGAATATCGGAACGGCCAACGGATTGGAGTAGTACGTCGGGATTTTCAGCTGCCCGTAGTCAACTGCGGTCAAACAACCACGCCCCCGGCTGTTGTGACGGTCAACAGTCGCGTTGTATCGAATAATCTGCCGTGGTGCGCCAGCCAGCCCCTGACGCTCCGGGTCGAGAGAAACCCGGCGTTTCAATACCAGTGGCAGCGCAACGGATCCAACCTGCCCGGAGCCACGACAGATTCGCTTCAGGTTACTACGGCGGGGGTATATACGGTTGTGAAGAGTCTGGCCCTGAGTTGCGCCGGCGATACCATCTCAGAGAAAATAGCCGTCAACTACGTAACGTCCCCACCGGTAAGTTTGTCGCTGGCCAGTCCAAACCCACTTTGTACCGGCGATACAATCCAGCTCCAGGCCAGTAGTAACCCCGATTACGCGTACCGCTGGCAACGCAACGGTGTTAATCTGGCCGGTCAGCAGGGGGCAGTGCTGCGCGTAAATCAGTCGGGCCGCTACACGGTGCTAGCCCGCCCGTCGGCGGCTAACTGCGAGGGTATGGACTCGCTTCAGGTCACGATAAACCCCCGGCCTACGGTGCAGATCAGCGCGCCCCGCCCCATTTTTTGCCCCGGAGACAGCGTTGTACTTACGGCGGTTAGTCAACCGGGTAATCTCTACCAGTGGCAGCGCGACGGCAGCCGGTTTGGCACCGCCACAGCCCTCGTACAAACGCAGAATGCCGGTACGTACCGGGCCACGGTTACGGCCTCCACGGGTTGTACGGCCCTGTCGGCTCCACTGGTACTTACGCAATACCCGCGCTCTGACATCGGGCTCGACTCGCTTGCCCCGTTCTGTGGCGTTGGAAGTACTGCCCAGACGCTCAATGGGCAACCGGGTGGTGGTGTTTATGCCGGCCCGGGCGTTACGGGCAACCGTTTCGACCCGGCTGTGGCGGGTGTAGGAAGGCACGTACTCACCTACACCGTTACCTCGATTAATGGGTGCCGCACTGTGCAAAGCACCACGGCTACGGTGGCTCCGGGACCGCAGCTAACCGGACCGGAAGCTTATACGCTGTTTCGGGGTAGTCAGATCGGGATAAAGGTTGATGCCAGCGAACCCATCAGGCAATACGGCTGGAACCCGCCCGATTTTCTGAGCCGGGCAGACGTACCCAACCCGGTGGCTAATCCGCTGGTGACTACACCGTATCGGCTCACGGCCCTGAGCGTGGCGGGTTGCCCGGCCAGTTTCTCGGTGCTGGTAGAGGTAGTGGAGCCGGTGTATATTCCTTCGGCGTTCTCGCCCAACGGCGACGGCCTGAACGACGTCTGGACGATTGCCAACATCGAAAAATTCCCCGACTGCGATGTGTCGATCTTCAACCGCTGGGGTGAGCTGGTCTTTCACTCGCGCGGGTACGTCCAGCCCTGGAACGGCTCGTTTGGGCAAAACAAGGCTGGAGGAGGGCTATATACGTACCAGATCAAAACCGGCGAAGGCCCTTTTTCCACCACCTTCCGGGGGCCACTTACGGTATTGCCGTGAGTAACGCAGGGGCAACCCGCGCTATGTTCCCGCTTCCTCACTTTTAAGCTAATCAGGCAATTTCTGCACAATAAACTACCGTTTAATCAATAAACGGGGCTTTTGATCCGGTCTGATCTGCCATTCACTCTGCTTTATCCAATTGTCTGATACGGTCTGGTGAAAAAGCACCGATTTGTTTTACTCCAACTTTATTCGGTTATGAACAGGAAAACAATTCTCAGCGGGGCGGCTATGCTGCTCGTGTATCTCGGTACCAGTTTCGATACCAGTAACGGTCTTATGGCGCAGCAAAATGCCGGTGCCATAACCGCCGACTCATCGACCACTACGATGGCACCGGCACCGGCAGGTACCATGAAACCGGGTGGCAGCACAGGACGCGACATGGCCATCAGCGCGGCTAAGTCGGCGAATCACACCATTCTGTTCCGGGCTTTGCGGGTGTCGGGGCTGACCGAGCAGGCCAGTGGTAAGGGGCCATATACCGTATTTGCACCCACCAACGACGCCTTTGGCCAGCTTCCCGACGGAACGGTTACGGACTTGCTAAAGCCGGATAGTAAGCAGCAGTTGATGAAATTACTGGCTTATCACGTCGTGAAAGGCAGCTACCCCGCCGATGCCCTGCAGGACGGGCAGAAACTCAAAACAGTGACGGGCGGTACGCTGACAGTGAGCAAACAGGGCGACGCCATCACCATTACCGACGGGCGGGGCAGCACGGCCACCATCAACCAGGCCGACATTCAGGCCACCAACGGCGTTATTCACTCCATTGATACCGTACTGATGCCCGCTGGTAAATAACTTTACCATACTGTATCGAAGATGATGCCCGGCTGACAAACGTTGGCCGGGCATCGTTATATTGCTGCCCCAAAGGCCGAACGGATTCCCGCTATTGGCTGACAAAAAAGACTCTGAATCAATGCCTACTCCTCTTCGTATTGCGATCATTGGCCCCGGCAAAGTGGCCCACCTGCACGCTAAGGCTGTTTTACAGACGTCCGGTACCGAACTCACCGCTGTGTATGGCCGCACCCCCGATAAAACCCGCGACTTTGCCGCTCACTACGATGTTCCGGCTTACACCGACGTAGCGGAGATGGTCAACCGCGAGCGCATCGACCTTTGCCTCGTCACTACACCCCACCCGGCCCACGCCGAACCGACCATTGCGGCCCTCGATGCGGGAGCGCACGTGCTGGTGGAGAAACCGCTGGCGTCGTCGCTTCAGGATTGTGATGCCATGCTGGAAGCTGCCCGGCGCAATGACCGCCAACTCGGCACCATCAGCCAACGGCGGTTTTACGAACCCTGTCTGCGCATTCGGCGGGCCATCGACGCCGGGCAGATTGGCAAACCCGTGCTGGGCATGGTGCAGATGCTGGGCTGGCGGGGCGAAGGCTATTACCAGAGTGATCCCTGGCGTGGTACCTGGGCGGGCGAAGGTGGCGGTGTGCTGGTCAATCAGGCTCCGCACCAGCTCGATTTGCTGCTCTGGTACATGGGCGAACCAGAAAGCGTGTATGGTGTCTGGAAAAACCTGAACCATCCCTATATCGAAGTTGACGATACGGCGGTGGCCATTGTGCAGTTCAAAAACGGCGGCATCGGCAATATTGTCGTCAGCAATAGTCAGCAGCCGGGGTTGTACGGTAAGGTGCATATTCACGGGCAGAACGGCGCATCGGTAGGGGTGCAGACCGACGGTGGGTCGATGTTCGTGGCGGGCATGACCGGCATTACCGACCCGCCCGTCAACGACATCTGGAGTGTTCCCGGCGAGGAAAATAAACTGCCGGAGTTCGTGGCTGAAGACACCGCATTTTTCAACCAAATCGACGCCCTGACCTACTACTTTGCCGAGCAGATTGCCGACTTCCGCGACGCCCTCGCCGACGGTCGCCCGCCCATGGTGACGGGGCAGGACGGACGCAACGTAGTGGCTCTGTTTCAGGCCATTTACGAATCGACCCGCACGGGGCAGGTGGTGCAGATGTAGGAAATACGTACCTTTCTTTTCAAAATGAAATAGGAACGTTACGTATGAAAAAGCACTCCGTTTTAGCGGGATTTGGGCTGGCGATGCTGGCTCTCTCCACCCAGGCACAGGGCATTACGTCCGACTTGCCCAGTACGAAAAAGTCGCGGTCTTTTGAGTCAACCACTACCTGGCGGTTGGGGCAGCAGGGTGTTTCGCTGGGTGGTCTGAACACCGCCCTGGAACAAACCGGCTACCGCGCGTTGCCCAATCAGTTTACAATGGTTGGGGTTGCTACGCAGGTTGGTCATAAGGAGTCGCCCTGGATTATGATTAGCCAGTTCGATTTTGGGCTCAACAGCACCAAACAGAGCGTAACCAATGGCACCAACACAGTCAAAACGTCGCTCTGGCAATACGGCGTCGGTGCTGGTTATCACATTGTGCATACCGACAAGTTTACCCTGACGCCCAGGCTGATGCTGTCGCCTGGTTTCTTTAGCCTGCGAGTAACCCGGAATGACGCTCCGACTCCGTCACTGACGGCGGTATTAATTAATCCGGGTAGTCAGCAAACGGCCACGTTTACCAGCGGCACCATCACGGGCGATTTGGGCTTGAGTGGGCAGTACCAGTTTGTCTATAAATCTACTACGTCGCAATCTACTACCGACTGCGGAACGGTTAGCGAGACTCGGCAACGTTTGCTCGTGGTCGGCTTCGATGCGGGCTATCGCCTGAGTCCTAACACCCGCTTCAGACAGCCTATGAACGATCAGGCCGTGACCAACAGCGACAATCCAGCCATCAACCTGTCTGGCTGGTATGTTACCGCCCGGCTTGGCTTCGGTCGCCGATATATTCGGTAGTTGCTGCGCTGTTGAGGATAAAAGTGCTCAACAGCGCAGACAACTTATGAAGTCTGTTGAACCACGTTACTCGTCTCCTTCTATACTCGGCACGGTCAGCACTCCGCCAAAAAACAGCGCGTTCAGGAACAGTTTGTTGGTGCCGTACCAACTGGCCCGGAAGTTGGGATTATCGGCAAAGAGAATGATGCGCCCGGCCCCGTCGCCGGTGGTCAGGATAGCCGCCGATTTAGCTACGCGCTTCAGCACGGACGGATGAACGTAGCCCCCAACGAGTGGTTTCTCGGCATACTGCGCTACGGTATTATACGGACTTTTGCCGGGCATTAGAATGGTCTGGCTATTCTTGAACAGCGATACGCGCCGGTTGGTAAACCCGAAACCGATGGGATTGCTCAGGTCGAGATCGGCCCGGAAAATGCTGCCACCGAGGGCTTTGGCTCCTTCGTAGTTGGTGGCTTCGTCGTAGTTGTAGCGGGTGGCCGGGCGGGTAGTGTCGGCCAAAACAAGTTTCTCTTTCGATAAGCCCTGTTTGATCACCCATTCGCTGGCGGTTTTGAGCGTAATCAACGTGCCGCCCCCCTGCACCCACGCCTTGATCTTGTCAACCAGGGCTTTATCGGTGGGGTAAACGCCCGACACCATGATTAGGGTATTGTACCGGTTGAGGTTGGCACGGAGCACACTGCCCAACTCCAGTTTGGTGATGGGCATCTGTACGCGCCGGTCAAGCAAATGCCAGACTTCGCCCGCTTCGTAGGGGCTGATACCGGGGCCAACCACCATAGCCGCTTCGGGTCGGCGCAGCGTTCGCACTGAGCTGCTGCCGAGGTCGATTCCCTGCGTACTGAACCCTGTTTCTACCCCCTGCACCGCCACGCCCGCCTGGGTGCTAACCCGGCTCACGAGCCGAAACAGCGAGTCGGGCGTGAGCGTTTGCTGTTGCACCGGCACCACCAGTGTTCCATAGCCGAACGTTCGGCTGGCATTGCCAACAGGAGCCCTAAAGGGCTTAAACGACGTTTTTACGAACGCCCCCCCGCTTTGCAGGGCATAAATTGCCTGGTAGGTGTTGTAGTCGGTGGCGGTCAGCAGGTAGGCGTAACTGCTGCGCTCAACAGCCGGTGCGGTGGTTACGAGCGGAGCGGTTACGGCCTTGCCGAGGGGTAGGGTCAGGGCGGATTTTCCTTTGCCGGTTTGGGCGGTAAGTTCGGCAGATAGCAGGCCAAACGACTGCATCAGCGACCAGGTCGAGGCATCGTAAAACAAACTGTCGGAATACGTAATCTGGTCTTCAAAGGCCGAGCGCACCATCAGGTAATTGGGCTGTTCGGTAGGTACCACAAAGGCCCCGCCCTTCCGAAAGGTCTGATCGCCAATGGTCAGGTCGCGGTCGAGTTCGTAGGTGTCGATTTTATGCCGGCGCAGCAGATTCACGAAGGCGTTGGTGCGGGTTTGGTCGGCGGGGTCGCCAAAAACGTAGGCTTTGGTGGCACTCTGCCGGGCCTGAGCTGCCGCCGACTGAAAAAAATCCCGGCGTAGTTTCAGCAGCATGGGTTTTTCGGTTAGCGAGGCCCGGATTGTGGTCAGGGCCGCCGTTACCTGATTGCGAACGGTGAACGCGTAGGTGATGGGGATGGTAGTCGTTTCCTGCACAAACCCGCGCGAACTGGCCTGTTCGAACAGAAAACCCGCTCCGCCGTAGAAATTGACGTAACTCGACCCATAACCGGGATACAGTTTGTCGAAGGTCTCTTTGGTGAAATACAGGGACCCGATGCCGTTCATGGCCCTGGAGAAATAGTTGCCGAAAGCTGGATAAATCGTGTCGTAGAGGTAAGCTGGTACCACCGGGTTATTGCTGCTGTACTTGCCGGGGTCAAAGTAAAACGTGGAATTGGTACCCATTTCGTGATGATCGACCACGACGTATGGCATCCACTGATGAAACCACGCTACGTGGGCCTGTGCTTCGGGGTGGGCGCACAGAAACCAGTCGCGGTTGGGGTCGAACCAATAGTGATTCATCCGGCCACCGGGCCATATTTCGTTATGTTCGCGGTCGGCGGGGTCGGCTGTGCCCACGTCGCTTTTGTGCATGTTGGCCCAGTTAGCAAAGCGGTCGCGGCCATCGGGGTTCAGCACGGGTTCTACAAAAATGAGCATATCGTTCAGCCATTTCTTTGTCTCGTCGCTCTCCGAAGCGGCTAAATAATAGGCCGTCAGCAGGGTCGATTCGCCCCCGGAGGCTTCGTTGCCGTGTACGTTAGCCCCAATCTGAATCACGAGCGGTGCCTCATCGCCCCCGGTAGTGGTGGCGCGTTTGAGATTACTCTGCCGGATGGTTTCTCGGTTGGCGTAGTTGGCCGGGCTGGTAAACGAAGCCATCACCAGCGGACGGTGTTCGTAAGTCTGGCCGATGATTTCGACGTGGACACGGTCGGAGAGCCGGGCCAGTTCCTGAAAGTAGGCCACCATGCGGTCGTAGCGCGTAATCTGCGTACCAATGGGGTAGCCCAGAAATTGCTCCGGCGTAGGAATGGCCGGGTTGAGCGATCCCGTGTTTTTCGGGAAGAAATACGGCGTTTGCGCTGACGTGGCCAGGGTCAGTAGCAGTAAGGCGGGCAGGAACAGCTTGTGTAGTGATCGACGCATGAAGATGGTAGTTAGTGTAAGGGGAGTGAAGCCGGAAGATAACAACGGGTATCTGAAAAGCGTAATGAATATCACAAACAAACATGCCCGTCGCGACAGACGGGCATGTTTGTTTGTGATATTCAGGAGTAGGCTTAGTTGGCCGGGTCCTGTGGAGTAGCGGTGTTGTTGATCCGTTCGGCGTTGGGGTAGGGGAAGAAGTTACGGTTACGTTCGGCACCCGCTGCCCCCGGGCCGGCCAAACCGGCGGCTGTCTTCGAGCCGGAACCCCTGAAACGCCAGTTCGATCTGCCGGTTTTTGTAGATTTCCGTCAGGGCAGCATCTGCCGTTACCGGTCCCGAATAGGCGGGTAAACCGGCCCCAACGCCAAAGGCATCCTGCGCGGGCGTTTTGGTGCGTACCCGGTTCAGGAACGTAACGGCATTGGCCAGGTCACCTTTGCGGGCATACGCTTCGGCCTGAATCAGCAGCATCTCGCCGGGCAGATAAACCGGAATGGGGGTGGTGGCAGTGGCGTAAAAGCCTGTACCCCGATTCTGCGTGTTGGTTGGGGTGGCGCGGGTATAAAACGGAACCCGCTGATCGCTGGCTTCGGGAGCCAACGCACCCTTGAGACCGAAGTTTACGTCGGTGGGTTCAAACACATTCTTATTGCCAAAAGCCGCTTCAAACAGCGGATTGCGCGTGTTATCGTCGAAGTTAAAGACTGATTTTGCCGTCAGACTAACTTTGGCAGCGGCTGCAATGGCCTTGTCGTTGTTACCCGCCAGCAGCGCGTACCGGGCAATCAAAGCCTGAATCGTGTTCGGGATGTCAATGCCGGGGGCTATTGCGAGATTGAAATTAGCCGATACCGGTGCCGAAGCCAGTTGCGTGGCGGCTGCTTCGAGCGTGCCGACGGCCTCGTTAAGTAAAGCGACCCGATCCACAAACGGCGCATTATTGACCGATGTGATGGGAGCCGCCTGAAAAAACTGCGCCAGCGTACCCAGTGCCAACGCCCGGAAAATGGATGCGTAACCCACAATACCGCTTTTGGTACCCGCTTCGGTCACGATACCGATGTTGGCCAGAATCAGTTCAGCGTTGGCGCGAACGAGCTGATTTTGAGTCCAGAGGTTGCCCACTACCGAGTTGTCGGGCGTTACGTTACCGGCTCCGGTACTCAGGTTGGCTTCGTTGATATTGCCCACGTTCAGCACGGCCAGCTCGCCCGTTGTCAGACCCCCGCCCGACGTAGCGTTGTAGGGTACACTGAGCCCGCCGTTGGTGGTGTAGCGGTATTGCAGGCCGTTGCAGAGCGTAAGCAGCCCGTCTACCGACCCCACAACCTGTGGCTGACTGGCCGAGCTGGGGTTCAGGTATTCCTGGTTGCAGGCATTCTGCGTCAGCAGCAGCCCACTCAGGATGGTGATTATCAGAAGTTTTTTCATGATTTAGAATGATGCCGTTAGTTTGAGTTGGTAGGTGCGGGGAATAGGTACGTTGCCGAAGTCAACGTTGCGGATCAGGTCATTGGTGCCGCCCGCATTGGTTTCGGGGTCGAAGCCCGTGTACTTATCCCATGAATACAGGTTGCGGCCCACCAGCGTCATGCTCAGGCTACTGATCTGCTTCACAAAACGCGGCAGTGCGTAGCTCAGGGCTACCTCGCGCAGTTTGGTAGTTTGGTATACGAACCGTCATCGATGCGGAATTCCTGGGTGTTGTAGATGCCAAATATGTAACCGCGTGGCAGGTCGCCCCGCAGTTCACGCTCGGCAAAGTCGCCCAGGCCCACGCCCTGTCGGGTACGCTTATCGGCATTGAACACCTGCACACCCTGTACAATGTCGAGCAAAACGTGCAGGGTGAGTGCTTTGTAGGTGAAATTGGTGTTGAACGAGCCGGTCCACTTCGGGTTTGGATTGCCAATAATAACGTTGGCCAGCGGTTTGCTTACGTCCACCTTGCCGTCGGCAGTGCGGGCGGGGGTGTAGTCAACGGAGCCGGGGTTAGCGACCAACGCTCTTTCTGACATCGGGAAGCCCGACGGGGACAGCACCAAATTGCCCGATGGATCGCGGGCATAGGCTGTACCAAAAAACACGCCCACCGGCTGACCCAATAGTAAACGCACGGGCGCACCCGACGTACCTTCGGCTCCGGCGTCGATGACGTTCAGCCCGCCGAGGTCGGTGATTTTGTTGCGGTTGTGGTTATAGATGGCCGTAAAGTTCCAGCTAAAATCTTTGGTCTTCACGGGCGTAGCGTCCAGCATAATCTCGAAACCCCGGTTCTGCATGGAGCCTACGTTGTTCACAATACCCGTACCACCCGTTGACGGGGCCAGCGTGCGTCGAACCACGAGGTCAGAGATCTTCTGCGAGTAGGCCGTTACGCCCAGGCTGATGCGGTCATTGAGGAACGACATATCCAGACCACCTTCCAGCTCGGCCATGCGCTCAGGCCGTACCGACGGGTTGGCCAGCGTGGTGCCGGGGGTGATGGTGTTTTTGCCGAGGAAGCCCACCGGACTAAACTGGTAAAACCGGTCATACGACCCAATGCCCGACAGGTTGCCCGCTTCGCCGTAGCTGGCCCGCAGTTTCAGGCTGTTGAATGTCTCGCCGATAGTTGATGCTTTCCAGAAACCCAAATCCGATACCACAAACGAGCCGCTCAGTTTAGGGTAAACCTGGTTGGTTTCAGTAGCCGAGAACTTCGAGGACCGGTCACGCCGGATGGCCCCGGTCAGGAACGCCAGATTTTTGTAGGCTACTGTTGCCTGGGCAAAATAACCGCTTAGGCTGAACCGGTCAAGGCTGTAATTGGCCTGTACGGTTGTGCTGGCCGCCCCCCGGATGGTTTCGATAAAGGGCGCGAGGGTGTTTCCCGTTGCCGTCGAGTAATCCTGCTGGCTAAATTGGTAGTTGTAGCCCACAATACCGGTCAGTTTAACAGTATTGGTAAGCTGCCGTTCGTAACTGGCGGTCAGGTCGGAGTTGAGCAGCAGCGATACGTTGTTACCGGTAGCGGCAAAGCCAAACGGATAGCGGGCCAGGGGCAATCCGGCTACGGCCTGGTAGGGGTAAGGCCGGATGTAGTTTTTGCCTACCTGCCCGTACGTATCAACGCCGAGAATGTAGTCGATACTCAGCCCCTTGATGGGCGCGAGATTTAGTTGCAGGTCACTGATGGTACGGTTTACCGACTGTGTAAAGCTCATGTCCTCGATGGTCGAGAGCGGGTTTACGCGGGTGGGTTCAACCGCCAGCAGGTTGCCAGCCGCGTCGCGCTGGGTGATGTCATAGATATTATTGGTGATGTTGATGGCGTTGATGGGGCTGTAAAATACGTTGCCGTTCGCTTTCTCGTTCGAGAAACTGTTGATGTAGCTCAGCCCCGCGCTCAGTTTGGCCCAGCTCGTCAGCCGCTGATCGACCCGCGCCCGCAGGTTGTAGCGCGTGAAATCAGTACCCTTGATGATCCCCTGATTTTTGAGGTAGCCGAACGACACATAGTACTGCGTGTTGTCGCGACCGCCCGAAATAGACAGACTGTTGTCGGTACCCGTGCCGGTTTGGAAAATCTGGTCGAAGTAATTGTAGCGCGTCACATCTACCAGATTGGTAGCCAGTTGGGTCGTGGCCCCATCGCGAAAGATACCAACCGTTGTCGTACCGGGATTGGCCGTAATCTGGCCTGCCGATACGCCCGCAATGGGATAGAGTCGCAGCCCGGCAAAACCAAACTGCTTCCCATATGTATTGACTGGAACGGATTTGCGCAGTTCGTTGACATTGAACGAGGTCGTGAACGTAACGCGGGGGGCGCCGGTGGTGCCGCGTTTGGTAGTAATCAGCACTACGCCATTTGCCGCCCGTGAGCCGTACTGTGCTGCCGCTGCCGCGCCATTTACGACGTTGATCGTGGCAATATCGTTGGGATTGATGTCGGCCAGGCGGTTTTGACCCGGGTTGGACGTGCCAATGTCGTTGCTCAGGGCCAGTTGCGATACGTTGACGCTGGCGTTGCTGATAATGACTCCATCTACCACGTACAGCGGATCGGAGTTGCCTGCCAGTGATTTGATGCCCCGCAGCCGAATGCTGATACCCCCCGCCGGGTCGCCGGAGTTCTGCACAATCTGTGCCCCCGGCACTTTGCCCTGTAACGAGTTGAGCAAACCTGCCGAGCCGGAATTTTGAATGTCCTGCGCTTTGATGGTGCTGATGGCATTGCCAAACTGACGGCGCGGACCGGAGAGCGTGGCCGCTGCCACAACAACTTCATCGAGCGTCTGATTTTCTTCGGCCAGCGTTACGTCGGTCGTGATGGTTTCCTGATTGCCCAGCGTAACAGCGCGGGTATCGCCGGTATAACCGATGGACGAAAACGTGAGTGAGTACGAGCCGGGAGCTACCGTCGTGCCGAAGGTGTAGGAGCCGTCGGCAACTGTTGTTGTACCCTGCGAACTGCCGCGCAGCACAACGGTTACGCCGGGAATGCCGGAGCCAACGCCATCGGTCACGCGGCCTTTTATGGTGTAGCGGTTGCCCTGCGCAATTGCACTGCCGCACAGCAGGAGCGTCAGCCAGAACAGACAGCACGTCTGAATAGCTTGATGGTCAAGTAAGTACCTGTTTCTCATAAACAAGTTAATTTGGTAGGTATGTGATTATTCCGATTTTCGGAAGGTGCGAGTTACAGACAAAATTAACTTGATTATATGCTATTTTTGCCATCTTTTCTGTAGGTGGTAGTCAAAACCAACTCAAATCCTTTTCGCTATTTTTGGTAAATTATTCTCAGGAATCTATGACTTCTTACTCAATTCGGGCCGTTTTCGTGGCGGTCTATTTATTTTCCCACGCTGTTGTTGCGCAACCCAGTACGGCAACGACCAAACAACCCTACGCCACCCTGACCGACGCCCTCAATGCGGGGCGGCAACTCAGTGGCTCCAGCGGGCCGCGCTCGGTGAACTGGATTGATGGAGGTAGCCGATTCTCATTTCTGGCCGGGCGCGATACCATCAAGACGCTTGACCCCGCTACGCTGACCGAAACGGTGGTTTTCACCACGGGCAAGCTCAAATTTCCGGGTACCGATAAACCCTTCCAGTACGATGCCTTTCGGTGGTCGAAAGACGCGAAGAATATCGTGTTTCAGGCCAACTTCCGGCCCGTCTATCGGCGGTCGGGCATGTCGGATTACTACGTGTATTCGCTGACTGACAAGAGTCTGAAACTCGTGGCTCGCGACGCCCAAACTGCCGAACTCGCACCCGATGGGCAGAAAATTGGCTACGAACGGGGTGGCAATCTATTCGTGTTCGACTTTGCCACGCAGAAAGAAACGCAGCTGACCAACGATGCTAAGTCAGCGTTCTACAACGGTCGCTTCGGCTGGGCTTACGAAGAAGAATTTGGGTTGGCGCAGGCCTGGGACTGGTCGCCGGACAGCCGGATGATTGCCTTCTGGCAGTCGGACGAACGGCAGGTACCGATGTATAAACTGACCGATTACCGGGGCTTCGATGAGAAATTCGACTCGCTGCCGTACCCCCGCGTGGGCGACAAAAACCCGACCGTCCGCATTGGTGTCATTGATCTTGCTACCCAGAAAAACATCTGGATGAAAGTGGACTTGGGAGACGGTTACATTCCGCGTATTTACTGGACATCGCAGCCGGGGCAACTGGCTATCATGCACCTGAACCGGAAGCAGAACGATATGCGCCTGTTTATGGCCGATGCCCGCACCGGCACTGCCCGTCAGATTATGCAGGAAACGTCGAAAACGTGGGTTGATATTTTCGATTTCTTCGCCGGTATCGACCACCTGCTGTATTTTCCCGCCGGACTGAACGAGTTTTACTGGCTCTCAGACCGCGATGGGTTTGCGCATCTTTACCGCTACGATTACAGCGGCAAACTGCTCGGCCAGGTCACGCAGGGCAAGTGGGAGGTGACCTACGTGCACCACATCGACCCCAAAACCCGCAAGGTTTATTTTACCTCCACCGAAGCCGCCCCCACCGAACGGCAGTTATTTGTCATTGGCACCGATGGCAGAAATAAGCAGCGTATCACCACCGTACCGGGTCGGCACACGGTCAATATGTCGCCGAACGGGCAGTATTTTATCGACCGCTACTCCAACGTACAGACGCCCACGCAGGTTGAACTGCGCAGCGCGGTGGGTAAACTACTGAAACCCCTCGAAGCCAACGAAGCCGTGGCTCAGTACGTAGCGGGCCACGTGTACGCGCCCAAAGAACTGTCGAGCCTGACTACATCAGACGGGCAGCGCATCGACATCTCGATTATCAAACCGCTCAACTTCGACCCGACCAAAAAATACCCCGTCATGCTGGACATTTACGGCGGCCCGGGGGCGCAGTCGGTGTATAACGAGTGGTCATCAATAGGTTGGCATCAGTGGCTGGCGCAGGAAGGGTACATCGTCGTGGGCGTGAATAACCGGGGCAGCGGGGGCTACGGACGCGATTTTGAGAAGATTGTCTATGAGCAGCTTGGCAAATATGAGAGCCAGGATTTTGTGGAAGCGGCTAACTATATGGCGTCGCTTTCTTACGTCGCTGGTGACCGTATGGCCATTCGGGGCCATAGCTACGGCGGCTACATGAGCAGCTACACCATGCTGACCCATCCCGGCGTGTTCAAGGTCTCGCTCGTGGGCGCACCCGTAACGGACTGGCGGCTCTACGACAGTATCTACACCGAACGCTACATGGGATTACTGCCCGAAAATGACGCCAAATACCAGGCGAGTGCCGTAACAACCTACGCTAAAAATCTGGCCGGGAAGATGTTTGTGGCCCACTCTACGATGGACGAAAACGTACACGTTCGCAACACCTTCCAGCTAATGACCGCCCTCGAAAATGCGGGTAAAGACGCCGATCTGCGCATCTACCCTCCCGGTGCACACGGCGTATCGTACAACCAGCCGAGCTACCAGTTGCTGTATCGTCAATACACCGACTATCTGAACCGGTATCTGAAGGGCGAGGTGGCGAACTGAATAGATTGACATGAATCAAACGCGAAAGAGCCAGACGTGGCTGGCTCTTTCGCGTTTGGGTAGAGTAGTGTTAGTGTCAGTCATTCATCAAGTCCCTTATCTCTTTCTCTGATAACCCGGTCAGCGTAGCTGTTATAGCAGTAGACAATCCTGCTTCGAGTGCTTTCCGGGCGGTTGCTAACTGCTGATCCCTCTGGCCTTTCTCCATGCCTTTCTCCATGCCTTTCTCCATGCCTCGTCGTAGTCCCTTTTCTTCACTGTAAGAGAGCGTATTCTCCAGATCGCGGTAAGTTCGGAGACTTTCTTCATAATGACTTCGTTCAGAACGACTCAGATTGGCAACCTCGGCGGCATCGAAGAGATTATTCAGGATACGCTCCTGTATCCAGTCGGGCCGTTCGTACAGGTGAGGCAAGTACTTCAGAATATACAGCCATTTATCGGACTGTGTCTCGAGCTGATCCTCGGTTTTGGTGAATTTAGGCATCTCCATATAGATGTACGTTAGCTTGTCGTAAAACACCTGATTATGCTGATCTTTGAGTTGTACCGTGCTGACGACATCAGCGTTATCGGTCAAAATAAAGTCCAGTACGGCAATCATATATACGGATTGAAGTTCAAAATTCCATCGCCCTACCTGTCCCTGTTCCTGAATAGGATACGACGAATAAAAAACGCTGCGGTCCTTAAAGAAAACCTGTCGCGCCTGTTGTAGTTCCACTATGAACCGATCTCCGTTCTGGGCGATGCAGTACAAATCAAAAACAGCTTTTCGGTCCATTTCGTTTAAACCTGAAAACTCGTTACGGGCATAGCGCAGTTCAGTTATCTGATGCTTCTGTGGCAAAAACAAGTTCAGAAAAGCAATGAGTAGTTCTTTGTTGGCTTCTGTACCGAACAGTCGTTTAAAACCATAGTCGGTGAACGGGTCAATAAATCGGGTGGTTAATGGCATAAGACGGTGGAAATGAGGGCGAATGTAAACATTATGGGCAAAAGAAAAGACAGCCGTGTAGCTGTCTTTTCTGCGATAGATAGGTAGTGCTGCTGATTACTTCAACACCTGCACCTCAATAACCGAGTTGTCATATACCCGGTGGGTTTGCTTTTTGAAGTCTTTTTCGTCGGCTTTGAAGATGTTATCGACAAAGGTTTGTGGGTTGCGGTCAATAAGCGGAAACCACGTACTCTGCACCTGAATCATCATCCGGTGGCCCTTTTTAAAGGTATGCAGCACATCCTGCAACCGGAAGTTTACGTCTGTTACTTCATTCGCTTTGAACGCTTCGGGTTTCTCGAAACTGTTGCGGAACCGACCGCGCATGGCTTCTGAGCGTACCATCTGCTGGTAGTTACCCAACACAATGTTTTTGTTGGGCATGTACGGATGGTTCGGCTCGTCGGGCGGATAAACGTCGATGACTTTCACAACCCAGTCAGCGTCGGTACCGGTGGTGCTAACCTTGAGTTTCGCCATGATTTCGCCCCCCAGCGTCAGGTCCTCGGTCAGGACGTCGGTCTGGAAAGTAAGTACGTCGGGGCGTCGGCCGGCAAACCGCTGATCTTCCGACATATAATTGAACGGTGTGAACCCCATCGTCGTGGTGTTGTCCTCGGTATACGGCACCGGCTTCATCGGATCCGATACAAACTCTGAAAAGCTGCTGCCACTCGCATCTACCGATCCCATGATTTTGTTGGTAGCCAGCGAACCGTCGGTCATCAGGTAAAATGACTTCGTTTGGGCATCGGCAGCGGGCCACTTGTCAAACTGTCTCCACTCGTTGCGGCCCGTGTTGAAGAGGTACGCTTCGGGCAGGCCGGTTTTGCCATCGCCCGCGCCTTTCAGGAAGTGGTTGAAGAACTTGGCTTCGATATTGCGCTGGTAGAACGTAGCGATGCTGTCGCCAAAATATACGTTACTGTGCAGCGTGTGGCCCGTTTCTCGGCTCCACCGTCCGTGTCCAAACGGCCCCATCACGAGCGTGTTATACGCGCCGGGACTGGTTTTTTCGATGGTTTTGTAGATGTTGAGCGGCCCGTAAAGGTCTTCGGCGTCGAACCAGCCACCCACGGTCATCACGGCGGGTTTCACGTTTTTGAGGGCGGGAATGATACTGCGTTTCTGCCAGAACTCGTCGTAATTGGGATGATTGACGGTTTCTTGCCAGTAGAAATTATCCTTGTAGTATTTGTCGGCGTTTTTGAGGGGGCCGAGGTCCAACTGCCACTGATAGCCGTCTTTAGAGCCGGTCTTGATGATCTCGTCGTTATACCAGGCTTTGGTGGTCGGTTCGGGATGCTGAACGCCAAAGACTGGGAACGTGAACAGATACGCCTGAATGAACGCACCATTGTGGTGAAAATCGTCGAAGAAAAAATCCGATACGGGAGCCTGTGGCGAAGCGGCTTTCAGGGCCGGGTGCGCATCGGGCAGTGAAGCCGCCGTATAAAAACCGGGGTAGCTGATGCCCCACTGCCCCACGCGACCGTTGTTGTTCGGCACGTTTTTGAGCAGCCACTCAATGGTATCGTAGGTGTCCGAACTCTCATCGGGCGATCCGGCTACGGGCCTTGTTGCCGCTCCTTTTTTGCCTTTTTTAGCGGACATAGCCGTCGTAGCGACGCCCGGATCCGGCAGGTTAGGCGTCATATTGGTCCAGGTGCCTTCCGACGCCCAGCGGCCCCGTACGTCCTGATACACGAAAATGAACTTGTCGCGCATGAGCGTGCCCGATGGTCCGAGTGCATTCGGGTACGCATCGACCCCGTACGGTGCGACGCTGTAGCACGTCCGCTGCATCAGAAACGGGTAGGCGTTCGTGGCCGATGCATCTTTCGGGATATAGACGTTGGTGTGCAGTTTGGTACCGTCGCGCATCGGAATTTTGTATTCGAATTTCTGGTAATTGTCGCGGACGAAACTACCGACAGGCGTAGTCTGCGCCTGAGCGGTTACCGAAGCGGCTACGAACAAAAGACTATAAAGCCATTTTTTCATGCTGTAAGGGATTTTGATTGATACGTGGTAAAGATAACGAACCGGTTTGGTCTCTGGTGAACGCTACTCTAACCACCTTCTAATTCAGCCCTAATTCGGGACTAAGACGGGCAGGCAACCTTTGTGGCGTTAATGGTGGCGTAGTCTATGCTGTGCCCCATTCAGAACCCCAAACAACGTACGTCTATGACAACTCAGGAGTCTGTTACCACCCCACTTACAAACCGAATCAACGACACCGACCGCTTGTCGAGCCTGTACCTCGGTCTGGGAAATATGATTTATGCCCTCTCGAAAGTGGACGGGCGTGTGCAGGAGCAGGAAGAAACTCTGGTACGGCAACTGCTGGCCCAGGAAATACACGGCGATGTGGCTCTGCACGCTTTTCTGGTGCTGGAAGACTGCGACGTACCAGTCGAAAAAGCCTATGATTTTGCCATGCGTCGGTTTGTCGATAACCGCGCGGTGCTGAGCAAGTCGCTGAGCAATCAGTTTATCAGTATTCTTCAGCGCGTGGCAGAAGCCCACGATAACGTCTCCCGCAAGGAGCAGGAGTTCATTAAGCGGCTTCGACGTGACATCCAGAGGCTGGTCTGATTAGCAGATATAGACCTGAATTGATACAGGGATGGTACGGAACAACCTCGACAATCTGCCCAATTCTGGCAGGCTGTCGAGGTCTATTCGCGAGAATTTAGATGCGGCTCCGGGTTCGTTTCGCAACGGTTTAAGTTAGTGTATAGCGGATTGGGGTTCTAAGCAGATTCTAAGCAGTTTATCAGTTGGCGTTAAGTCGGGCAGTAGATTTTTGTCTGCGTGAGAAATTTGCCCATGCTGCAAACCTAACCGAGTTATGCTTTATGAAAACACACCGTATCTGTACGCTGCTTCTGAATCGCCCGGTTTTGTGAGTCAGGGCGTCCGTCCTGCGCAAAACCCAGCCGATAAACCCCCGCGCAAACCCGACTGGCTTCTCATTCTGATAGGCGTGTTTGTCTTACTTACCTTGCTCATCGTCCTGTTTCTGAACAATGCCCGCTTTTAAGAAACTGTTTGGGGGTTACGGCTATATAGCCTGGTGATGCGGCATTCCGACGTCTACGTACCGGCTACTCGACAATCAGCTTGATTTTTTTGCTCTTGGTCCGGCTTTGTAGCCATTTCTGAATCCGGTACTTCTCCGCATTCGAGTGTCGTCGTGCAAACTTGGTATAGACCAGCAGAACCGTGTCAGGTACGGCTTTGTTGCCGCTCATAATCAGCGAGGGAGCGGCCGTAAACGTCTGCACGTCGGGCATGAGCGTTTTGAGTTCGTTGCGCAGGTCGGCCACGGGTAGCCGCGAGGTCTGGGTTAGTTCAATATACCGGTTGAGGGAGTCGATGGTCCGGTCTTTACGGGCAATACTGGCCTGACTGTATTTGATAACCTGGTCGGTAACGGTGCTTTTGATGGCGTCAACGTCAACTTCGGCGTCTTTAAAATTGCCTTGTTTAATCAGGAGTTTGGTGTCGGCAAGGCCGTAGGGTATCATTCTGGATTTCAGCAAATTAATAGAGTCCTGCGACATGAGTTCGCCCACGAGCGTCAGCGTCAGGGTACTCTGCGCCCGGTTAAAGTTGGCATTGTAGTTGATGACCTGCCGGTAGGCAAAATTGGTCTCATTGGTAATAAACGCTTTGGCATTCTGCTCGAAAATGGTCTTGCGCACAATCTGGTACCCGAGGTAGCTGCTGGGTACTACCACCAGAAAAACGGCTACCCAGATTGTATGGCGCACCCGCCGTTCAATTTCGGCCGTTGGGTACTCTTTCTGGTGGTAGCCCAGAAACCGGACAATAATGAGCGTGGCCAGACTGATGCAGACGCTGTTGATGATGAACAGATAGAAAGCACCGGCAAAGTAATACAGGTTGCCCGACGCCAGACCATAGCCCGCCGTGCAGAGGGGGGGCATGAGGGCTGTAGCGATGGCTACACCCGGAATAACATTCGTAATTTTGTCGCGGCTCGAACCGGCCACAATACCCGCCAGCCCGCCAAAGAACGCAATGAACGCATCCCAGACCGATGGCGAAGTGCGGGCCAGCAGTTCAGACTGGGCAATGTGCAGCGGGCTGACAAAGAAATAAGCCGTTGAGGTCAGGAGGCTGATAAACACCGCCAGACCGAGATTGCTCAACGCCCGCTTAATCATGGAGAGGTCGTTGATACCCACGCCCATACCAATGCCCATGATTGGCCCCATGAGGGGTGAGATGAGCATGGCTCCAATAACCACCGCCGTTGAGTTGACGTTCAGGCCAATGGATGCGATGAAAATGGCGAAGATGAGGGTCCAGAGGTTGATGCCTTTGAACTTAATGCCCCGGCTGATGGTCTCGATCACCCCGGCTTCGTCCTCCTTGTCTTCGGCTAAACTGAACCGCTCCTGCAAAAACACGCCGAAGCGGGCTATAGGATCATGGCGTCTAGCGGGTGGCTGTTTTGGCTCTTCGGCGATCATAGACAGTCAAAAATGCGGCTGCTGAACTGCTGGCGGGTTTTTTTGAAACGAAAATTAGTGCATTCTTGTGTAATTAACTGCTTTCGATGGACCTATTTACGCTTATTACTCTGCTTATTGTGGGGGCGGCCGTATTTGCCTACCTCAACACCCGCCTGCTCAAACTGCCCGATGCCATCGGGATTATGGTGCTCTCCGTAGCCTTCTCGCTTGTTTTGATTGGTCTCAACCAGATTCGTCCGGAGTGGTTCGAGACCGTCCGCAATGCGATTACAACCATTGACTTTGGCCGGGTACTGTTCGATGTCATGCTTAGCTTTCTGCTGTTTGCGGGTGCTTTTCATACCGATACGGAACTGCTCAGACTGGAACGCCGGTCCATTATGCTGTTTGCTTTTGTGGGCGTTTTGATCAGTACGTTTCTGGTTGGTACGGGACTGTACTACATTGCTGGTCTGTTTGGGTTTGTACTCCCTTACATACTGTGTCTGCTGTTTGGCGCCTTGATTTCGCCCACCGATCCCATTGCCGTGCTGGGTATCCTGGCCAAGTTCAAACTGCCCGAAAGCGTTAAGCTCAACATCGTGGGCGAGTCGCTCTTCAACGATGGGGTGGGCGTAGTAGTGTTCGCGTCGATTTACCGGCTGGCCGTCAACGGGGTCGAGTCGTTTGATGCCACCGATATTGGCCTGTTGTTTCTGGAAGAAGCTGGGGGCGGTATTCTGTATGGTCTGGCGCTGGGCTACCTTATGTTCTGGTTGCTGCGCTCTATTGATCACTATCAGACTGAAGTTATCGTTACCGTTGCGGGCGTTATGGGTGGCTACCTGCTGGCGCAGAAACTGCACGTATCGGGTCCGCTGGCCATGGTAGTGGCGGGGCTGTTCGTAGGTGACCGCACCCGGCTGAAAGAGGCCATGAGCCTCAAGACCGAAGATTATGTCGATAAGTTCTGGGAGCTTATCGATAGCATTCTGAACTCGCTGCTGTTCGTCCTGATTGGGTTTGAACTGCTCATTGTTGACCTCCGGTCGAGCTACCTGCTCATCTGCGTAGCGTCGGTACTACTGGTGCTGGGATCGCGGTTTCTGGCCATCTGGATTCCTTTTCGGATTGCCCGTCGCTGGATTGGTCTCGATAAAAAAGCCCCGTTTATGCTTACTTGGGGCGGGTTGCGGGGGGGCTTGTCCATTGCGATGGCGTTGTCCATTCCGAACGACATGCCCCACAAAGATCTGCTCGTAACTATTACCTACGCCGTGGTGCTGTTCTCCGTCATTGGTCAGGGTCTCACTATGGAACGGCTCATCCGTCGGCTCTATCCTGAGAATTAAGTTTTAGGATCACTAACTGCGTCAATGATCCTAAAACTTACTCGTACACCAACGACAGCGAGTCGATGCGGCTGCCGCCTGCGTCCGGCCCTCGCACGCTGATGCCCAGACGGGGAGCACGGTCCCAGCGGGGTAGAAAGCTGCCGTCTATCTCTACCGAATTAAGGGTCTGAAACGCTCCGCCATCTGTTATCCAGCCAAACGTAAAGAACTGCCCCCGGCGACTGGTCAGGCGTAGGGTAAGCGGGCCCGACCGGCTGGGCAGGCCTTGCGTCTGGAGTTGGCTTCTTACCCCGTCTCTTACCTGCCACAGTTCGAGCGAGTCGCCCCGGACGCCCACTCCCAGCGCGTTGCGGGCGTCGCCGTATAGACCAATGCTCTGCCACAGACTTTCCTGCGGGTGTATACCAACCGACAGCGTGTACGAACTCTCTTTTACGACCAGCCCCAGAAAAGACCCCACTAAATCGGCGGGTACGTTGTTCAGGCGTAACTGCCCGTTTGCAATGGTGTAAACGGGAACGGATTTATGCACATCCCACACCCACGGAATGGTAGCTGGCGTTTTGCCGAAGTTGACTGTAATGCTGTTGACTAATTGTTGTGGATGAGTGGTAGGGGCAATCGCTTCAGCGGGCGTGACTGTACCGTAGCGGAACGCGGGCCAGCCCGTCTGGTCGTTCCAGACCAGTTCGGTCAGCACACCCTGGCGCCCCGTGAAGGTAAATCCGTCGCTTTTGTAGGCGTGGTGGAGGTAAAAATAGCGCTTGTCGGGCGTAGTGACGACGGTGCCGTGGCCGGGGCATTTCCAGTCGTCGTGGCTGGTCAGGACGGGGTTACCGCTGAACTTCTCCCACGGCCCCCGCAGCGACCCGGCCCGCGCCAGACCCACCTGATAGTTGCAGTTGGCCCCGCAGCAGGTATTACCCGAATAGGTCATATAGTAGTAACGCCCCCGTTTAAACAGCGCCTGCCCCTCGGCCCCTCCGCCTTCCCACGTACTGGCATCGGCCCGGAGCAGCGTAAACGCCTGACCCGTCACGCGCAAACCGTCGGGCGATAGCTCCGCGCCGAGGAGCTCAGTGGCCTTGCCCTTGTCGAGACCGTAGGCTTTCCAGGTCAGATAAAGCCTGTGGTTGTCTTCGATCACAAAGGCGTCGATGGCTTCCGACGTCCATTCGAGCAGCAGACCCCGGTCGGTAAAGCCCTGCCGCAGGTCGCGGGAGGTAGCCACGCCGATGTACGAGTGGGCGTCGGACTTTCGGCGGGCGGTGTAATAGACGTAAAACAGGCCGTTGCGGTGAAACAGCTCCGGTGCCCAGTAGCTCCCCTCGATCCAGTCGGGTAGTTTGGCAAATACCGGCCCCACATACTGCCAGTTGACCAGGTCGGTGGAGGCATAGATTGGAAAGGCGGGTCCCCACTCCGACGATGTACCCACAGCATAGTACGTATCGCCCACCCGAATCACGGACGGGTCGGCAAAGTCGCCCGCAATAACCGGGTTTTGGTAGGTGGTTTTCGGTTGCGCAGACTGGGCCGCGCCGGGCAGGGCTGTGGTTAGTGCCGCCAGAAACGTAAAGAAAAACAGCGTAGTGTATCGGTTTGTCTGCATAGTCATCAGAAAGGGGGGGGGGAGAGAATTAGGTTTTTAATCTGATGCGGGTAGCCAGACATCGGATCACTCTGAATCATCAGCGACCTGCTCCGCCGTAACCCGCCCCTCCTTCGACATGGCCCGGGCTTCGCGCACAAACCCTTCTTTGAGGTGTTCGTAGAACGAAATCGGATCGACCAGCGAGGCTGCGCCCTGTGCCATGATGGCACCGAGCAGCAACTGAAAAATGGCCGAGTGCCGGTCGGTCATTTCCAGCACCAGAATGGCCGCCGTAAAGGGTGAACGTACCACGCCGGTCAGAAAACCAACCATACTGACTAAGATAATCAGGTTGGTATCTTCGGGGCGGATGCGGGCCAGGCGGCACAGCCCATCGCCCAAAATGGCCCCCGCGCTCAGCGAGGTGGCAAATATACCCCCGGCGGCTCCACTGCTGTAGCTCAGGGCCATACCCATAAACCGCACCGGAAACAGGTACCAGGGCGTTAGGTTGTCGTTCTGAAACAGCAGTCGGTTAATGATGGGCTTACCCGTACCCATGGCATCGGTACCCACCCAGAATGCCAGACCAGCCAGTACCAGCCCGCATAACGCCACCCAGCCCGCCTGCTCAATGGGGGTCCGGAACCGACGACGGTACGCGTTGATCCAGAGCATCAGCCGGGAAAACAACGCACCTGCCAGCCCGCTAATCATAGCCGCCAGCACTACCACGCCCAGAAACCAGCCCGTTGTGGGGTTTACCTTCGGAAAGCCGAGGTACAGATACGGCCCCAGCACCGCCTGTGCCGTCATACCAGAAATAATGACCGCCGTAAACACCGCCGTTCTGAAGCGGGTCAGGTGGGTCTGGGTAAGCTCCTCCACCACAAAAACAATACCGCCCAGCGGGGTGTTGAACGCGGCCGCCAGACCAGCCGCCCCGCCCGTAACGAGCGCGATCTGCCTCGACAGCTGCGGCCAGCCCGCCGGTTGCAGCCGGTTAATGGCCCGGAAAATAGCCGCCGATACTTGAATCGTTGGTCCCTCGCGCCCAATAACCCCACCTCCCACCAGCAGCACCAGACTGCTTAGCACCTTCACGATGACCACCCGAATGCTGAGCAGATAAGCCGTGTAGCCGTGCGTAGTGGGGTGCGATAGGTCAATGCCCGCCATGACCTGCGGAATACCACTGCCCCGCGCGGCAGGAGCCAGTTTATCTACCAGCCCCCACGCCAGCAGAAACGCGCCGGGGGTAATGATAAACGCCAGCCAGCGGTTGGCACCGAGCCACTCAAAACTGATTTCTTCGGCCAGCGTAAAAAGCTGCTCGTAGCCCACAGCCATAATGCCCGTCAGGATCGACGCCACCCAGAAGGGCAGACTCTGGAGAATGGTACGCCGAACGCGCTCGGTATACAGGGGTTGAATAAGTCGGCGGTCAAGCCAGGAAAGAACGCGGGCGTAGCGGGAGGGAAAAACAGCCATGTATGAAAATGTGCAGTAAGGGGGCTATATCAGTAACGCCGAAAAAGAGTATCTGATTGATTGACAGGTCAATTCTAAGTAGATTTTAAGCTTTCCTTAAGGCCGTTGTAACAGCTAATAGGTTGATTTGTATGAACTAACCGAACGCACATCATGGAAAATAATAACGCAAAAACGATAACGGCTGTACTGGCCGGACTTATGGTCCTCTTCCTTGTGGGAGGCATATATTACTGGAATCAGAGCCGAAGCCTGACCACCCAGAACGACCGGATCGAGCAACGGGCCGACTCGCTGATGTCCGTGAAAATCCGGCTCGAAGGCGACGTACAGAATCTTCAGGATCAACTCGGAGCCGCCACTACTCAGCAGGCTGACCTGACCCGGCAACTTGCTGATGTAAACGGCCTGCTGACTGCCCGCGAGCGGACCCTGGATCAGCTTCGCCGGACTAAAGCCGGTGAGCAGCGTACCATTCGTCGGCTCAATGCCGACATGGCCAGCCTGACCCGCGACCGCGACAGCCTGACCAATCAGATGGACGCTGTGGTGCAGAAAATTGACCTGCTCAATGAGCAGAACGACCAGCTAAATACGCAGAACAATGAACTCGCTCCTCTGCGCCAGCAACTGGCCGCTATGTCGGAAGAGTTGAAAACAAAAGTGTCTCGCCAGGCCCTCACCGGCGATGCCTTTCGGGTAGAAACCCGAAAGAAAAACGATAAAGAAACGGCCAAAGCCAAGAAAGTGGACGAGGTAACGATCTCGCTCAGTGTCCCTGCCGAACTGGGCCTGACCGGCACCGAAGAAGTCTATCTGAGTCTGACCGACGAGCAGCATAACACCATGATGCCCGCCCTCAGTACCAACACCGTGATGGTGGGTGGAGCCAGCGAGTCGATTCCGGTTCATGCCAGCCAGGCCGTGAACTTTGGCCAGAACCCGCAGCGTATTTCGTTTACGATTACGCCCGCTACCAACGTGAAGCCGGGCGTTTACCGGGCATCGGTCTATACCAAAGATCGCTACCTCGGAGCCACTGAATTT
>JACMPG010000097.1 GCA_014377625.1 Spirosoma sp. | reverse complement strand
TTCGTTCCGGTTTATTCCCACCAAGTTTCTAGCTGACTTTGTCAAGGACATCAAGACGGTCTATCAGGCCGCCGATGGCGTACAAGGCATGGAGAACCTATTGATTGTCAAGGAGAAGTGGGGCGTAAAGTACCCCCAGGCGGTACAGCCCTGGCTGGATAAATGGGCGTTACTATCACCCTTTTTCGACTACCCGCCTGCTGTTCGGAAGGTGATCTACACGACCAACACCGTTGAAGGCTACCACCGGCAGTTACGGAAGGTGACGAAGACGAAAGGAGCGTTCAGTTCGGACGTGGCCCTGCAAAAACTGATCTACCTGACGATCCAGAATTTGGAATCAAAATGGGAGACGACGACCCACAACTGGAAGAGTGTGCTCAACGAGTTGAGTCTTATCTTTGAAGAGCGCATCAAACCCCACCGCTTCGACTAACCCCAAGGCTGACACAGTTCAGAAAGCACTTCCCTCATCCAACTAACTCGCCTAATTATGAGGAAGAAGTGCGGGA
Source organism: Spirosoma sp. (assembly GCA_014377625.1). GTDB lineage: Bacteria > Bacteroidota > Bacteroidia > Cytophagales > Spirosomataceae > Spirosoma. The sequence goes on along the minus strand of JACMPG010000097.1, from coordinate 23,165 downwards.
TGCCTTGGATGTGGTAAAACGGCTGAACAGTTTTATGAATAAAAGGAAAGGGCTGATTGCCTGAAGCTATGTACACCTATCTGAACGCCATTTACAAATACGGCCATCTGTATGACCGAGAAACGGGCAAACGAATTTTGCTAAAGGATGACGTTGAACTGGCTGTAGTAATTCAATTCCGATGTATATACGCTCACTTATGAGATGTACTTTGCCCGTTACGCCCGTAGTAGTGGCAATGCTTATGAACACTTGCTGCAACGCCCTGGTCAGGCTGGTCAACCGTTCATGAAGATTCGCAAACGTGAACTCAGTACACCAATCAATTTCAGTAGCGGCCAGTAAGCAATCTCTGACCTTATTCTCGTAAGTAATTCAACGACTGGTAAGCTATTAAAGACCTCACATAATGCAACCACAATACACCGAAGATCAGGAGAATCTGGAACACACCGATGAGTCGGAAGTAGAGATTGAGATAAGGGAGCCGTTCGACCCAAAAGACATCAACATCACGGTGGAGCCAAAGACGATGGATAACCTCGTGCAACGGCTTAAGTACGACGAAATTGACCTCGATCCTGACTTTCAGCGTAAAGGCAACCTGTGGGCAAGGGATGTGCAAAGTCGCCTGATTGAGTCGCTAATGTTACGCTTTCCATTGCCCGCGTTCTACTTCGATGCCGAAAGTGAAGACAACTGGCTGGTGGTGGACGGGTTGCAACGACTTTGGACACTGAAAAACTTTGTGGTTGATAAGACATTGCGGCTGAGTGGTCTGGAAATTCTAAAAGACTACAATGGTAAGACCTATGACGAGCTACCCCGGCCTATGCAACGCCGGATCATGGAGACGCAGGTGACGGCCTACATTATCAAGCCCGGCACACCTCGCTCTGTAAAGTACAACGTGTTTAGGCGCATCAATACGGGCGGGCTGACGCTAAACCCGATGGAGATTCGGCACGCACTGAATCAGGGACCAGCCGCCGTTTTTTTGAAGGAGGTATCAGAGAGCGAATTCTTTAACCAGTATATCACCACGTCTGACAAACGTATGGCTGACCGCGAACTGGTATTACGGTATGTAGCCTTTCGTCTCACGCCATACCCGCAGTTTGAAAAGCCTATGAGTTCGTTTCTGGATAAGAATATGGAGAAGCTGGGTAAGCTAACCGATGCAGAACGCACTAATCTGGCCGACGGGTTGGAGAAGGCATTAAAAGTTAGCTTTGACTGGTTTGGCAGGCACCAGTTCAGCCGTTCGTTTGGTCATCCCGACTACCGGCTTCTACTCAATGGTGCTTTATATGAAGTGTGGACATCCCAAATCGCTCGCCTTAGCGACGAACAGCTTGCCAAGATCAATGAGCAACTCGACAATTTTCGGAATGATTACAGACGTCTGTTCACCTCAGAAACCTTCGATAATGCTGTAACGCGCGCAACCTCGGACTATAACGCCGTTCAGGCCCGTTTCGGAGCCGTAGAAAGCCTACTCAACAAATACAGCCAATGATTACACGCCTGACCATCGAAAATTTTAAAGCGTTTGAGTACGCCGAGTTAAACTTCACCGGATTGAATCTGTTGACCGGAATCAACGGCGTGGGTAAGTCAAGTGCTATCCAGACGTTATTGTTACTACGGCAGTCGCGGGGCATGGGCGGGCTGATGCTCAAAGGCAATCTGATTGATATTGGTGTGGGGCGTGATGCCCTAAATGCAAGCGCAGCCACCGATGAAATACGATTCAATCTTGCTTTCTCTGACGAGAAAACTGCCAATTATGCTTTCAATTCGGTAGCAGAAGCAGATTTTTTGCAACAAACTTCGCCCAAATCAGAGTCACCAGCGGTAGATCAGGCTTTGTTTTCCGATACGTGTTTTCAATATCTGAACGCCGAACGCAAGTCGCCGAGTGTCATTTTCCCGGCGTCGGGTTATCAGGTGCAGCAACGCCGGTCGGTGGGTAAAAATGGCGAGTTCGCCGTGCATTTTCTGGCGCATTACCAGCTTGAGAAAGTTGAACTACCATCGGCACAAATTGCAGAGTCGAACACGCTGATTACTCAGGTAGATGCCTGGTTTGGTCGTATTTCGTCGGGTACGCGATTAACGGCTATCAGCCGTTCTAACTTGAATATAGCGACGTTAACTTATCGCTTCATATCGGGCGAAAATGTTACGCCCGATTTCACGCCCGTCAACGTTGGCTTTGGTTTCACTTACGTATTACCCATCATTGTAGCGGTTTTAGCGGCCCGGCCCGGCGACTTACTATTGATTGAAAACCCGGAATCTCATCTGCATCCACAGGGGCAGGCCCAGTTGGGTTCGTTGCTTGCCTGTGCCGCAGCAGACGGCGTACAACTCATTGTCGAAACCCACAGCGATCACCTCTTAAACGGCGTTCGGGTGGCGGTCAAAGAAAAGCAGATCAGCCCAGAACAGGTATCGGTTTATTATTTCGAGCGCGACCCCGATGCAAACGAACACGTAACGGAAATTGTACAGCCGACTATCGACGAAAACGGCCGGCTAAGTCAGCAACCGCGCGGTTTCTTCGATGAGTACGCCCGCCAGTTAGACAGATTACTTCAGTAGCGATGGAGTATATTTTTAACGAATTATCGGCTCAACCAGTCGGCACGATAAACGATGCCTGTTTGATGATGCAGCATTTCGTGAAGGGGGTGATATCTGCTAAATCGGCTGGTATGGACCGGATACGTATCCCCGAAGAATTGGGGCAAAACTTGTTTTCGCTTGCCCTTGCTCCTGACTATTTAGTAGGAAGCTGGCTCAACGATGAACGCATTGACCGGGATTTGAGAGATCGGTTCCGCTTAATCGTGGCTAATCCGCCCTTGCTCAATATTGATGAGGTGGAAGCCCTGTCTATGTTCGAGCGGTCGGTATTTTGTTTGACCGAGCCTGCTGGTATTCCAGAGGCTAAAGGGTTTGGCGTGGCCTATCTGCGAGATACACTACTGGTTAGTTTCCTGTCTGATCCACAATGGGATACGCATACGATAAACGGCTGGCACTGGTACATAGACAAAGCTGATCAGGAACAGATAGAACAGGTGAGTGTCAACCATTTTGCAACGGTTATTCATTTTGAGCATCATAAACCCTGGATACAGCAGCAGCAAGAAGAGCAAGTGCAGCGGAGCCGTGACGTTTGGGAGAGAAGAGATGTTTTCTTTCCACATCTAACGCTCTGTGGCGACGTGAAACGTCAGCTAAGTAATGTTGGTATGTCGGGCCATCTGAGTCAAATCATTGACAGGCTCCGAGAATTAAACGCCTTTGCGGAGAGATGGAACAGTGGCAATTTTGACCTAAATAAACTTAACGCGGAGACGAATCTACGGGTGTCCGGTGAAAGCAGTTCGACGCTGAGTCGATACAGCGGACAACGAAGATTCAAATTACCGGATGGCCGCCGTGAATTATTTGAACTGCATATCAAAATTGGCGATTTGCGTTTTCACTTTTATCCTGACAACGTAGAAAAGAAAGTCTATGTGGGATACATCGGGGGGCACCTACCAACTGTTTCGGGTTGAGTAACGCTACTGCCATACTGAATAATATAAAGTGAGAATTCTCACTTTACGAATGCCGAAGCGACTTTACCATCGAAGACTTTATGATTATTCTGTACCATTACACGCTCACTGTACTGTCTGTACTGCGATACAGTTCACTATACAGTTAAAAAAATAAACCCCCAAATCAGGCTGATATGGGGGTTTTAGTGACTCTGGACAGCGTGTCCCGGTAGGAAGTAGCGGGCTCGAACCGCTGACCTCTGCTCTGTCAAAGCAGCGCTCTGAACCAACTGAGCTAACCTCCTTTAGACTTGAATGCCCCACAAAACTACGAAAGTTCTGCTTCTGGCAACGGCGTCGCGTAGATTTTTTGCGACGGAATCCGGGCCAGCATCGCCAGTCCGGCCACAAACAGCACCAGCAACGCCAGCACCGAGTTGCGCATACTGCCCGTCAGCTGCTCGATCAGGCCATACAGCAATGTCCCCAACACAATAGAGAATTTGTCCATTACGTCGTAGAAACTGAAGTACGAAGCGGTACCGGAGGTAGTGGCCGGGATAAGCTTGGCATACGTTGACCGCGACAGGGACTGAATGCCGCCCATGACCAGCCCCACCACCGATGCCAGCATGAAAAACTGCGTTTCGGTCTGTACCACATAAGCCCCCGCGCAAATGCCAATCCAGATGAAAATGGATACCATCAGCGCGTAAATATTTCCAACCCGGCCCGATAGCCACGAGAAACCGTAAGCCCCCGGAATGGCTACCAGTTGCAGGAGTAAAATCAGGACGATCAGGTTGTCTCCGGCCATCTTCAGCTCGACAGACCCAAACAGGGCGGCTACGTACATGACGGTTTGAACGCCCATGTTATAAACAAAAAAGGCCAGCAGAAACCGCTGCGCCAGTGGTTGGGTCTTCAACTCGCCGAATACCTTTTGCAACGCCCGGAAACCATTGAAAATATAGCTGCTCCGGCCACCATTTTTGCCCTCCTGATGGTCTTTTCTGATGCCATCGGGCAGGCGGCTGAGCGGAATCTGCGCAAAACCGATCCACCAGACACCCACCGTCAGGAAGGCAATGCGCGAGGCCAGCCCTTCGGAGATATTGCCGAACCAGTCGCGTTTCAGAATGACAAGCAGGTTCAGGAGCATGAGCAATACACTGCCTGCGTAGCCCATCGAAAAGCCCCGCGCGCTGACCCGGTCGTACTGGTCTTCGGTGGCAATATCGGACAGGTAGGCGTTGTAAAATACGATGCTGCCACTCCAGCCAATGAGGCTCAGCCAGAAACAGATAACGGCGAACGTAGTGGTCTCCCGCGTGAAGAAAAAGAGCAAACTGCAACTGATGGCCCCCAGGTAACAGAATGCCTTCATGAACGCTTTTTTGCGGCCACTATAATCGGCAATGGCAGTACAGATGGGGGAGAGCAGGGCCGTAAACAGAAATGCCGCCGAAATGGTGTACGAAAACAGCACTGAGTTTTTGATCGAGACTCCCAGAAAGTCAATCACCGGCCCGCCCGCATCGTTGAGGGCCACCGCCGAAAAGTAAACCGGAAAGATGCTCGACACAATCACGAGCGCGTGGGCCGAGTTTGCCCAGTCGTAATACGTCCAGGCGGTCAGAATACGGGGGTTGTTCTTCACTGGTTTGCTAATTCACCATTCAAAAAGTCAATCACCGCCAGCGTGAAGGCATGGTTAGAGTCGCCGGCCACCATGTGTCCGGCGTTGGCAACGCTGACGCTCTGTACGTGCGGTACGGCGTCCAGGAACTCGGCCATAACTTTCTCGCTCACGACGTCGCTAATGCCCCCGCGCACAATGAGCGTGGGTACGGTGAGGGATTGGGCGGCCCGGTAGAGCCGTTCTTCGTTGGCGGTGGTTCGGTCGGGGGCGGTGCTTTGCTGCCAGCGGGCCAGCATGGCAGGGTCCCAGTGCCAGTAGTAGCGTGGGTTGCCAGCAGCATCTTTCCGAAGGCGCAGATTTTTTTCCAGCCGACTGGTGTCCTTCGGGCGCGGGCGGTGGGGCAAATAGGTCGCTACGGCCGTAGCGGCTTCGTCCAGATTGGCGAACCCGTCCTGATTTCGGCTCATAAACGCGAAAATACGCTCGATGCCCCTCTGCTCGGTACGGGGCGCAATATCGACCAGCACAATAGCCGTACAGATAGACGGCATCCCCCCTGATCGTTCGCCCTCGGCAATCAGGGCCGTCATACCCCCCATCGACGCACCCACCAACGCCGGTTTCTGATCGAGTTGACCGGCTATTGCCCGAAGGTCTGCGGCTAAATGTTCGATATCATACTGCTGCGCGGCAGACCAGTCGCTGTCGCCGTGGCCGCGGGCGTCGAGGGCCAGGGCGTACCAGCCCGCATCGGCTACATGCCGGGCGGTATCCCCCCAGGAGTGGCGCGTCTGTCCACCGCCGTGCAGCAGCAGTACGGGCGGGTTGGTGGGGTCGCCGTAGGCATCGGCTTCGACAAAAAAATCGGGTTCGGTTTCAAAACGGAGTACAGTCATGCCATTCGGGTTTACTGGCCAATAATTTGCTTCGGCAAAATGATCTGGTTGCGTAGGGGCTGCTGCCTAAGCTGAGTATAGGCCGGGGTAGTAAAGAGTTTTTCGAGCGATGGCAGGTCGGTGGGGCGGTGCAGGTCGGAGCCAATGAAATCGACCCAGTTGTTTTTGAGTAGTTTTTGCGCCTGTTTCTCCACCCGTTTGCCGTACCGCCCCGTGAGTGACCCCCAGTTGAGTTGAAACAGACAGCCCGCCGTGCGCAGATCGGCCAGGGGCGTCAGGTCGTCGTGGTAATACGTGTATCGTTCGGGGTGGGCCAGTACGGGTTGGTACCGATGGGTCTGGAGCTGAAAGATGATCTCGCTCAAAAAATGCGGGGCCGATGCCCAGCCCGTTTCGAACAGGACGTGGCGGGGTTGGCCGAAACTCAGTAAATTGCCCGCCCGGAGCCGATCCAGAAACAAATCGTCGATGAGGTATTCGGCGGCTACCTCGAGGGTGAGCGGAAGCTGGTGTTCGGCAATCAGGTTTCGGAGCGTTGTCTGCCCGGCCAGCAGCGTTTCGTGGGTGTTGGGAAACCAGTCCTGACTCACGTGCGGGGTGGTAACTACGTGCCGAATGCCCCAGTCGGCCAGTTGGCGCAGACAAAGCAGGGCGTCGTCGTTGGTCGAAACGCCATCGTCAATGCCCGGTATCAGGTGCGAATGCAGGTCGGTGTGCCAGTAGCACGGATTTTGCTTTGGTGACACAGGCCGGTTGCTGTTCAACAACAAACGGAGTCGATTCAATAACGTAAGCGGGGTATCCATCGAAAGAAAAGGCAGAACACGGGTAAGCCCGTGTAGATTTGTAAAGATACACGTTAAAGTCGGGTCAGACCGATTTCGGCTGTCCCGCCCTACCGTTTAATCAACGTTACTTTCGGCTATTCTATCGTCTTCATAGTATATATATCGTTCCTGTGATTGCTTCCCAGTTACCTCAGATGGCCATACCAGTTGCGGTCCTGCCCACCCGAAAGCGGGTTGTTTCGCTGGGGCTGACGGGTAGTTCCTACGCCCATTTCATCGACGAGGTTATGGATAGGGGGCGGCAGCGCAAACCCGCCTACGCCTGTTTAGCCAATGCGCATATGGTAGTCGAAGCGGCCCGGAATCCCGCTTTTGCCGATGCCGTGAATGCCGCTACCTGGGTTACTGCCGACGGAGTACCACTGACCTGGGCGTTGCGCTTTTTGCATGGATACCGGCAGGAGCGGATCACCGGACTCGATGTGATGCCCACCCTGCTGAGCAAAGCAGCCCGAACAGGACTGTCGGTATATGTCTATGGCTCCACACCCGCAGTTCTGTTCCGATTTCAGGAATTCTGCGCCCAGCATCATCCGTCGCTGCGCATTGCCGGTACGCACTCGCCACCGTTCCGGGCCTTTACGCCCGACGAAGAAATCCGGGCTGCCGAGGCCATTAGTGCGTCGGGTGCGCAACTTGTGTTTGTGGCTTTGGGGTGTCCAAAGCAGGAAAAATGGATGGCCGCCATGAGCGACCGTATCCCGGCGGTACTGTTGGGCGTTGGCGGTGCGCTGCCCGTAACGATTGGTTTGCAGACCCGCGCCCCGCGCTGGATGCAGCGCAGCGGTCTGGAGTGGCTGCACCGGTTTCTGGCCGAGCCGCGCCGGTTATTCTCCCGCTACGTCGTCACCAACAGCCTGTTTCTATACTACGTAGCCCGGCAGAGACTACGTCTAATTATGAGTGATAGAATGAGTGAATAGGTGGGCTTGCGCCAGCCTATTTACTCATTCTATCACTCTATCATTCACAAGTAGAAAAAGATGCCCGTTCCCATCGTTTTGTTTGCCTTTAAACGCCCTCATGAACTCCGGCAAACACTCACGGCGTTGCGGGCTAACCACCTGGCCGCGCAGAGCGATCTGTACGTGTTTGTAGACGGCCCGCGCCCCAGCCGCCCCGACGAACCTGCTAAGGTGGCCGCTGTGCGGAGTATGATTGACGAACTGACGGGCTTTCGCCAGGTTCACCGCCAATACCAGCCTGTTAATAAAGGCTGTGCCAATTCTATTATTACGGGTGTTACGGCGGTGCTCGAAAAACATCCATCGGTTATTGTGCTGGAAGATGACATCGTGACCAGCCCTAATTTTCTGGATTATATGAATCAGTGCCTGACGCAGTATGCCAATACGCCCGGTGTGTTTTCGGTAGGGGGCTACACGTTTCCGTTTCCGCGCCCGGCGGGTTATACCGACGATGTGTATTTCTTTGGCCGTACCTGTGCCTGGGGCTGGGGCATCTGGGCCGACCGCTGGCAGCGCGTGGACTGGTTGCTGGCCGATTTTGATCGCTTTGCCGCCGACCCTGCCGCCCGCCGGGCATTCAACGCCGACGGGCAGGACCGCTTCCGAATGCTGCAACGCGCCAAAATTGGGGAAATAGACGCCTGGGACATCCGGCTGTGCTATGCCGAGTTCAACGAAGCCGCCCTGACGGTGTATCCAACCCTCTCTAAAACCATCAACATCGGCGTCGATTCGCCCGATTCTACGACGGAGGTAGTGTATAACCGCTATAAAACCACGCTCGATGGCGGTACGAAGCGGCAGTTTACATTACCCCAAATCCCCGCCGTACAACCCGATTACGCCCGGCGCTTTCGGCGTAAATTCAGCGTTTCGGTGCGGGCCTGGAACAAACTCAAAACCTACCTGATGGCAGTAAAACTGGCCCGGCGGGGGTCAATTACGCCCAATTCGTAACGATGCGCGTACTTCTGATCCATAACTTTTACCAGCAGGCGGGGGGCGAAGACGCTGTTTTTGGCCAGGAAACCAGCCTGTTACGGGCCAACGGCGTGACGGTCCAAACGATTACGTTTACCAACAATGCGTTTGATGGTACGTTGCTGAACAAAGCTGGCGCGGCCATTCGAACGCTTCACAACCGGCAGTCGGCCCGGCGCGTTGGGGAAGCTATCGACAAATTTCAGCCCGATCTGGTACACGTACACAACCTGTTTTACACGGCATCGCCCGCCGTGATTCGGGCGGCTAAACAGCGGGGCGTTCCGGTGGTGATGACGCTGCATAATTTCCGGCTGGTATGTCTGAACGGCCTGCTGATGCGTGAAGGCAAGGCCCCCTGCGAAACCTGCCTGACGCAACCGTTTCCGATGGCGGGTATCCGGCACGCCTGCTTTCAGGGTTCGGTGGTCAAGTCGGCGCAGTTGAGCCTGACACTTGCGCTGGCCAAACTGGCGGGTACCTGGCGCAGCGTAGACCGGTTTGTGGTGATGACGGATTTTGTGCGCGAGAAATTTCTGGCATCATCGCTGAACCTGCGGTCTGCTCAGGTGGTGGTAAAGCCCAATGCCATGCTGGACCTGGGCGATGTTGATTTCGACACCCGGCAGGATTTCTTTTTATACGTAGGGCGGTTGTCTGCCGAGAAAGGCATTGACGTGTTGCTCGACGCGATCCAAAAGCAACCGTTCCGGCTTAAAATTATTGGTACCGGTCCGCTCGAAGACCACGTCAGGCAGGTAGCCGCTGCGCAACCCAACGTTGAGTATCTCGGCTGGCAGAATCCTGATGCGGTGGCCAGCATCATGAAGACCTGCCGGGCGTTGCTGGTGCCGTCTATCTGTTACGAAGCGGCCCTGCCGCTGGTGGTGCTGGAAGCGTTTGCTACGGGTACCCCAATGATCTGCGCTGATCAGGGAAACCTGCGTCAGGTTGCCGAAGGCCCGCCCGCCGGCATGCTGTTCCGGTCTGGCGATGGTAATGAACTGGGCAGAGCGGTTCAACAGCTTGATAATCAGTCGGATTTTCTCCGGCAGTACGCTACCAACAGCCGCCGTCGATACGCGGATTATTCGGCAGAAACCTGGGGCCGGGCCACGCTGACGCTTTACGAAGAGATTGTAGCCGAAGCCGCCGGATAGAGCCTCTCGCGCTGCCACGTAACGTTTTCTTTCAGGATCCGCGCCGGATTACCGCCTACAATGACGCCCTCCTGATCGAACGGTTTGGTAACGACCGACCGCGTGGCCACTACCGAATTACGCCCCAGCCGAACGCCCTTCAGAATGCTGCAATGGGCCGCAATCCAGACGTGATCGCCGATAAGTACGTCGCGGGCGTAGTTGATACGTTTGTCCGTTTGGGTGTCGATAATCGAGTGTGAATCGCCGGTGCGGATGTCGATGTCGTAGGCAAACAGGCAGTCGCGGCCAATGGTGATGCTGGAGCCGGGTTCGGTAACGGCAATGTGGGCGGCCTCGAACGTACACTGCTCGCCAATCGTGATGGTGCCCCCGTCGTCTTCGATCCATAAATCGCCATCCCGGTTTACCCGTACCTGACTCGATACCACGATGCGGTTATTGTTGCCCCGGATAAAAAAACGGAGGTTCAACAGCCGGGCCGATTCCTGCACGATAATGGTGTTGTTGTTGCCCACTACGTCAATGACGCAACCTACGCAAAACGCCGTTTGGTCAATACGAATCCGGTTGCGCTGACCCCGTATTCGTCTCGTTACCGACCGCTTAAATACCGAACCGGTCTGGATCAGCAGGGCGAATTTCATCAGCATAGGATGCTGTTTGATGTAGTCTTTGAGCTGGGTCATGGGGTCAGTGCGGTTGATGCGTTAAGCCGGATAGAGCTGTTTTGAGCCGCCGAAAAACATATCCGCCAATAATCCGTGAGCAGTCGATGGCGAGAAAAACGGGCATGACGGGCGCGTGCCGACGGGCAAACGCATAGCGGGTACTGAGTTTAATGGGCGAACTGGTAGTAAACAGGGCGTCCCGGAATGACCGCAGCGAAACGAATTTATTCAGTTGCAGCGCCGTAGCGTCGGCATGTTCCAGCACCACACAGTTGGTGGCTACCAGTAACGGAAACCCGGCGTCCCGGGCACGAATCGAAAAATCAAGGTCGGCCATATGGTGCGGGAAGTGCGCGTCGTCGAAGAGTCCAATGGCCCTGAACACCTTAGCAGGAATGAGCATACCCCGGCCCGGCAAACAATCGGTGGGAAGATAAGGCTGACTGACCGGAAGCTGATCGATGTGATTATGAAACCGGGCCGTAGCCTGATCGGTAAACGATGCGGTTGCCATCTTCAGCCGAGTACCGGCGTAGAGCAGCCGGGCAGGTTCACGAATGTCGACCGAGATAGAACCGATCAGCGCGGGTTTGGTGGCGTTATAGGCACGTAGCAGCTGCGCGAGATAGTCCGGGGCTACTTCAGTGTCGTCGTTCAGGGTCAGTACGAAATCGTCGGGGCTTAGCTCAGGCAGTACGTACCGGATGCCGAGGTTCATACCGCCCGCCCACCAGAGTGAGCCATTGCCGGTCAGCACCGTTACGTCAGCGAACTCCTGAGCCATCATAGCAGCCGTACCGTCGGTCGATCCATCGTCCACGACAATGACGCGGTGCGGTTCGGTTTGAGACCGCAGGCACCTCAGGCAGGCGCGGGTTAGTTTCCGCCGATTGTGAACCGGAATGACGACATAGATCATACCGATAGATCATGCGTGACGGGTCCGGCTGATGCAACCTGCTCCTGACTGGTGTGTAGCGTTGCCTGAGAACGTTGCCGGCGATTGACCAGCCCGATTAGAACGTAGAGATAGAACAGCAAACAAAGCGACCCCGCCGTGACGGAACTCTGCCCGAACACCGTTTGCGTGAGCAGCGAAAAAATAACGACCAGCAAAACCAGGGTCGATTTGCGCTGGGTGGTTAACATGACATAGGTTACGTAGCTGACCGCGTAGCCAAAGGCAAATATGACCAGCAACCCCCAGAAATCGTAGGCAAAGTATAGTTCGGAGATCAGCCCCGTTCGGATACCGAGCGTGTTGTCGGGGTCGAAAATGGTCATGAACGTAAGCGCACTGTCCTGACTGTTGAGTTCGGCTTTGTTGAACCCCACCGCACCCAGCAATGCCCCGTTGACCAGATTGGCCAGGGTGCTGGTGGTCAGATCGTAGCCTGGAATCTGGCCCGGCTCAAACTCGTTCACGGCCCGGATATACTCCCGAAACTCGACACCCATCGGCATGCCTTCCCGCTTGAACTGCGCTTCGGAACTGCTGCCCAGCCGCATATTCTGCAACCCCACGTACAGGAGTGCAGTTATCAGAATCAGACCGACTGACTTCAGGTTGACGCTAAATTTGCCCGTTATGATCTTGTCGTACAGGAAAATAGAGCCAATCGAGATCAGCAGAAAGAGCCGCTTGCTGTCAATAGACGTAATCAGCACGGCCAGTCCGGTTAGCACCAGCCACGTTGTTTTTTCGGTCCGCGTCTTACTTTTCAGGGCGCGGTCGTAAAGCAGCACTGCCGATACGCAGTTGAAGAAACCGTAGTTGTACACCAGACCGTAATCGAGGTTGTACATCTTATCGGTCACGTCGCTGCCCGAAAAGATCGGTATGTAACCCACATTACGGATAAAATCGACGAACCAGACCAGCGGAAACGCCATCAGCGGATAGGTCAGCCAGCCAAAATCATCATAAACCAGTCGGCCCTGCTGCTGTTCGTCAGGCGATACCTGCTGACTGCCCATGCGCATGTCATGCCAGAGAATACCGAGACTCATCACGGCCAGAAAGAGGGTATAGATCATACAGCCCTCATCCATCGAAATATAAAACGGGTTGATGCCGTAGTAGTCCAGAATCTTCAGCTCGCCAATGTGCAGCCAGGCAATCCAGACCACAATGAAGGCTTTGGTAAAGCGGTTTTTGAGGTTGAAAATCACGAATACCGGCACGATCAGCGGGCTGTGACTGAGCAGGGTCGGGTACAGAAACGACTCCTGATAATCGAACAGCAGTCCGTACAGCAGGGGCGATGTTTGTACCAGACCAAAGCAGAGCAGGAACAGCAGCGATTTCTTCATGGCGTTACGGACTCAAGCGTTTTTACCAGCCGAGCGGGGTTACCCGCCCATATTTCGCCCGTCGGTACGGAGCGCGTCACTACCGACCCCGCGCCAATTACGGCATTTTTGCCAATGGTTACGCCTTTCAGGATCGTTACGTGTGCGCCAATGAAGGCTCCGTCGTCAATCAGGACCGGGGCGGTATTGGCCAGTGCATTGTCGGCGTAACCAGCCCGTACATGCCGGTCGGTACTGTGAAAATCGGTGTCATAAACAACGGTATTACCGCCAATGGTCACGTCGTTGCCAATGGTAATGGCATCGTGACAAACAAGGGCCGTACCACTCATGCCCACCCGGTTGCCAATGCGGAGTTTGCCGGTTGGGGCCACAATGAAAAAGCACGGCTGTTGCCGTCCAATGCGGTTGGCGTAGTTCATGCCGTTTACCAGTACCAGCCGTTCGCCCACCCGCATCTGCCCGCCTTCGTTTACGTCCACCACCGGCACGCCGTAACTCTGCAGACCGGGGCCGTAGTTTACACCATTCAGGTAAAAGTACAGCCGTGTCAGGGCCATGTCCCAGCCGTGCAGGATGCGTCGCCAGCCGTACCGAACGGCCCGGTAGCTGAGTCGGCTAAGGTTAGAAAGCATGAGCGGTGGATTTTGGCGATGGCGTCAGTGTATCCATAATGCGTCGGTATTTATGCATACAGACGATGAGCAGAAAGCAGTTCCAGACCGTACCGGCAATGACCACACTCGCGGCCCCGGCATCGGTATACCGGAACAGGACGTAGTTAAGCGGCAGGTACAGCAACAGCCCCAGTACCGACGCCCGTACCAGACCGCCAATCTGCCCCACGCCATTGACGAAGTAATTGTAGTTGCTCAGGAAAATGAAGCTAATTACGTAGGCCGTGAGCCAGACCGATAGTCCCGTTGGCACGGTAATTTTGTGACCAATCCAGATCGAGAAGATGGGTTGCGCCAGGGCCAGCATCAGCAGGGCCAGGCCCGTCATAGCTGCGCAGATAAGGTTCAATCGACGAATGGTGGCCCGAATCCAGACCGTGTCGCGCTTTATGTAGGCATCGGTAAAGGCCGACCAGTAGGGCGTAATGAAAATGCCGTAAATGAACGGCAGGACGCTGAAATACTTGTTGGCTACGCTGTACGGCCCCACCTCATTCGATCCTAAGTAATACGAAATAAACAGTCCGCCCGACGTAAATACCACCACGCTGACCAGTTGCAAAAAGAAAAACTGACCACTCACGTTCAGCAGCTTGCTAACCAGCGACAGATCAATGGACCCGATTCGGGGGGCAATACGCCGGTATTTGGTGCCGAACAGCCAGGCCGATGCCAGCAGAAACACAATCACCGGCACGATATTACAGATATGGGCAATAACCAGCAGCGACGCGCTCAGATAGTGCGACGCTCCATAAATCAGGCTAATGACCAGCACGTTGATAATCAGCAGAATCCAGGCTACGGCAGCCGTCCGCTGATCGGCCAGCAGAATGGAACTGATTGGTTTGAGCAGCAACTGAAGGCTGAAGCCCGCCAGTGTGTACGTGATGATAAAGTTGATCAGCGCGGGCTGATTGCTGTCTATGTTGAGCAGGCGCGTCCAGTCGATGAACCAATACATACCGCCGAAAACAATCAGCAGGACCACCGCACATACACCCGACAGAAAATACAGGGTACTGACGTATCGCTGGGCCGTGTCCTCGTCGCCGGTGTCGAAAAACTCGACTAAGCTGTTACGCAACCCGTTGCCGAAACTGACATCGACCAGGCTGAACCAGTTGGTCAGGAACGTAATGGTCATCCAGATGCCAAAATCTTTGGCGTCGATGTAGTGCAGGGTGAGCGTAACGGTCAGAAACCCGACCAGCACACTGGCTCCTTTCAGGAAAATGGACTCGACCACGTTGCGGTACACCACCACACTCCGGGCATCGAGATTCCGAAGCCGATCCATCAAACGATCCGGTAGCAGGCGGGTCAGCCACATCAGAAGGCGTCGGTGTTACCAGTGAACATGGCTTTGAGCGTTTTCAGACAAATGAGCAGATCCAGCCGGGCCGAGGCATGGCGGATATAAAACCGGTCATAGTCAATGCGGTGCTTCATCATGCG
The DNA here is from genome assembly GCA_014377625.1 of Spirosoma sp. Lineage (GTDB taxonomy): Bacteria > Bacteroidota > Bacteroidia > Cytophagales > Spirosomataceae > Spirosoma. The sequence goes on along the minus strand of JACMPG010000097.1, from coordinate 7,991 downwards.
AACGTTGGTAATGTTGCCCCGGCACCTGCTGACCTGCGCCAGCCCTGTAATGCCAGGCCGCAGGCCGTAACGAGCCGGGTAGTCGGGCAATGTGTACCAATACTGGGCATCCAGTTCAATAGGGTGGGGGCGTGGCCCTACCAGGCTCATGTCGCCCAGTAATACATTCAGAAACTGGGGCATCTCGTCGAGGTTAGTGCGCCGGAGCAAACGGCCCAGGCGGGTTACGCGCGGGTCGTATTGACTGGTCTGTATAAACGGATTACGGTCGGGCAGGGGCATGTACATCGTCCGAAACTTGAAGCACTTAAACTGCCGCCCGTTGCGCCCCGACCGAATCTGCACAAATAAAGCCGGGCCGCGGGAGGTCAGCACAATGGCCAGCCCGATCAGGGGCAGTAACCAGCTCAGCACTAGCGCGGCAACAAAACAACTGACAACGATGTCGAATACCCGCTTACCCCAATAGTCAGGCACCGGAGCAGCATCCAGGTCGGTTACCTGCCGGTTTACCCGGCGCGTTCTGATAACGTTTGATATCATAGCCAGGGGTGGATTAAGCGTTGGGCCTGAACCTCTTCAGAAATGATTTCTTCGGCGCGGTGGCAAGCTGATCCGAAGGCCGTGCCGTACCGTACCTATTGCCGCCGTAACTGTAATAGGTAGTGGCATCATTACGCACGGCGTTAAGTACAATGTTGAGCTTGTTGAAACGCTTTTCACGGAACAGCATTTCAACCATTTTTAAGGAATTTTTTGGCGTTACGTCGTGCCGGATAATGTACAGTGTGGCGTCGGCAAAAGGGGCAATCAACTGTGCGTCGGTAACGAGACCAATCGGGGGCGCATCGATCAGGATGTAATCAAAATGGTGCCGGAGTTCACTGATGAGTTGCTCCAGGCGGGGGCTGCTGAGTAGTTCGGCGGGGTTGGGGGGCAGACTGCCACTGGTTACGATGGAGTAGTTTGCGCTGTCTGGTATAGGGTTTACGATCTGGCTCAGGGTGGTGTCGCCGGCGAGGTAGTCGCTCAGGCCCAGCCCGTTGGGGAAACCGATTGACTCGTGCAGTTTGGGTTTGCGCAGGTCCATTTCCAGAATGACCGTGCGTTGCCCCACCAGGGCCAGACTGGCTCCGAGGTTAAGAGAAATAAACGTTTTGCCTTCGCCCTCCACGCTGGAGGTAAACAGCAGCACCTGACTGCCTTCCCGGTTGTTACGCAGGTAATTGAGGTTGGTGCGCAGGATTCTGATCTGCTCGGCAATGACGGTCTGGCTCCGGCTGGCCACCACCAGAATGCCCGGCTGTTTTTTCTGAACCACCTCGCCCAGAATCGGTACCTGCGTGGCGTCTTCTACGTCTGACCGGCGCACCACTCGGTTGTTGATGGCATCGTAGGCACCCAGCACCAGAGCGGGCATCAACAGACCTCCCAGTAGAAAAAAGAGATAAATAAGCTGTTTGCGGGGCTTCACGGGCTTTTTGGCCGTGCGGGCTGCGTCAATCACCCGCGAGTCGGAAATGGCCGATGCGTAGGAGACGGCAGTTTCTTCGCGCTTACGCAACAGGTAGGTATACAAATCGTTTTTGATGACCTGCTGCCGCGTAATGTTCATCAGGTTGCGCTCTTTGGTCGGAATGGTACGGATGGCCCCTTCGATCTTCTGGTTTTTGGCCCGAAACTGCTGGCGGGTGCTGGTCAGGGTTTTGCGCATGGTGCCAATGTTCTCGGCAATGCTGCTTTTGATGGTTTTGAGCTGACTGTTTACGGTCTCCATCAGGGGGTTTTGCTCGGCGGTGGTGCGGGCCAGTTCCTGACGCTGGGCGTCGAGTTTGGTAAACGTCTCGATCAGTTTCACCAGCGTAGGGTCGCTCAGGCCGAGGGTGGCGGGGGTGCCGCTGCGGTATTCGGGCTGGCTGTTGACGTATTGTTGAATGCCGTCCAGAGCCGCCAGTTGAATGTTTGTTTCGGTCAGGTTGGCGTCGTTCTGCTGAGCCGTTTCCAGAAAGCCCTGTGCTTCGGTGCCGAGGTCGGTAATACCCTGCGCCGATTTATACGCTTCTACGCCCTTCTCGACCGACTGCAATTCGCCCGATACCAACTGGAGCCGCTCTTCAATGAAATTGAGGGTGTTAGACGCCACCCGGTTCTTATCCAGTACCGAGGCTTCGGTATAGACGTCGATAAGCCGGTTCAGAATGGCTTCGCCCTTATCCGGTACGCCCGTTTCGATAGAGAGCAGAATAACGGTCGATGCTTTGCTGGTGGGTTCGGCTTTCAGGGCCTGCAAGTAGCCGGTAACGACCTCATCGCGCGGGCTTACCTGCACAAATACGGGCTCGGTGCTGCTGGAAATGGCCCGTTTGCCGAAAAAACGAAGCCGCCCGAATGGCGTTTGTACGCTGGTGTTGAGTGGGTACGATTGACTCGCCATCTGCACTGTTTTAGCATCGGGAAAGCTCAGTTCAATTGGCTCATCCTGATACAGTTCTGGATCGGCTTTTTCGATAATCAGCCGTACTGGCGAATCCCGAAATACCTCGCGCCGACCGCTGGGTGTATCCTGAGTATACTGCACATCCAGCCCAAGCTGGTTCACCACCTGCTCCATGAGTGTAAAGGATCGCAGGATTTCGGTTTCGTTCTCGATAACTTTCTTGGGGGCGAAAATCTCCAGGTCCTTCAGGATGCTTTCCGAATCAAGCCCTTTTTTCTCGTCCTTAATCAGCAACCGGCTCTGGCTTAGATAGACGGGCTGGGCGTAGCGCAGGTACAGAAAAGCCGCCAATAACATCAGGCCAGCCGCCAGCGCAAACCAGTACCAGTGGCGCAGGTATCGCAGCAGCGTAGCCCGCAGACCGTTGTCGGGGTCCATGACCTGATACGGAACGTAAGAATAGTTGGTAGATGGCGATGACATAGACGAAGATACTACCGGCGGGTTAAGATAATGGCAATAACCGATAGCGCACCCAGAATACTGGGCATAATCTGGTACAGCCGGTCGGCATTGGCTACCCGGGCTTTGCCGGGTTCTACGTAAACCACATCGTTGGGGTGCAGATAATAGTAGGGCGACCGAAAGAAATCGCGCTGGGTGAGATCGATGCGGGCAAAGGTTTTGCGACCATTTTCTTCGCGCACGATCAGTACATTGTCGCGCCGACCGTAAATAGTTGCATCGCCCGCCAGACTCAGAGCTTCGATGAGGGTAATCTGATTGTTAGGGATCGTAAACAGAGCCGGGCGGGCCACCTCGCCCAGTACCGAGATGCGGAAATTCTGATTGCGCACGTTCACGGTTGGTTCTTTAAGAAACGGCTTCAGCTTTTGCTTGATCAACTCACTGCTCTCGCTCACCGTCAGCTCGCCCACCGCTATCCGGCCAATGAGCGGCAGCTCAATGTTGCCTGCTTCCGACACCAGATAGCCCGTCATTTCGGGTAGACCGCTGGTATTATTCTGCGGCTGTGTACGTCCTCCGGAGGTCTGCATGGTGGCATAGGGGTTGAAAAAAACGGTGGCTTCCGGATTTAGACTGTTCACCTGAATAGACAGTACGTCGCCCGGTTTAATACGGGGGGTATATGATTCGGCGTTTTGAATGGTGTTGTTCAACCCAGCTGATTCCTGAAAATAAACAACGTGCTTTGGTGATACACAACTCGTTAGGCCAGATAGAAAAATAAGCAGTAAGCTCCATGCCGCCCGCCCGCGTTGTTGGCCTAATGATGGTATACGTGTAATCAGATGCGAAGAGACGGGTATGAAGAACATAAAATCAAAAAAACAGACAGCAGTGTCAGGCACTGCGTTGAATAAAGTAAAGGCGGCTGTCAGCTGGTAAAAACAGGATCCCCATAAACGGTAGTCTGAATAATTCCTGCCAGTAGATCTCACTGATGAGACGGGAAAGAAAGCGTTAGTAACCAGTAGGTGAGCGTATATAATAGAGCAACTCTTGTGCCGATCTGTTTGATCGGATGGTAATCCGTTGGTAGTCAATTGTATATTTATTGAAAAGGAGTACGTACATGGCAAAAGCTACATTCTCCAAAAATCGGACCAAACACCATTTTTTTGTGGATTGGTACTATTTATTGAACGGTAAAGGGCTGACCGGGCGGTCAGTGAACGTATTGAGCCTTCAGCCGCCTGATTATAAGGCGAACGGTATGAACGGATCAGCTCTCAGAGCGAGGGTGCGAATACCAGATTGATGTCGGCGTTTTTGCCATCGACGGGGGCCGTCTGACGCAGAATGAGCTGGCTGCGGTCAAGCTGAACGATAGGGAAGTTGCCCGACAAACCCGTTACTACGACGTCGATGGACTTATTGTCGGGCGTCAGCACCCAGGTGCCGCCATTTACTACGGTGTTCGACGCATTGGGGTCCAGCGCGCGGACGGTGCCGTTAGCCCGAAACTGCATGTTTAGAGAAAACAGCGACTGCGTAACGACGTTTAGTCGACTGCGGTTGACGTCCTGCCCATTGGGTGTGGTGACGCGCGTAACGAGCCAGTTGTGGGCTACCAGTAAATCGGTCTGGGTGCCGGTGGTGGGAGCGGGGGTGTTGGGGTCGTCCTTTTTGCAGGCCGTGAGGGTAGCAACAAACAGGTAAACGAGCAGAAGAAGACGGGTAGACATGCTGGCAGAGTTTATGATGGACAACGGGGGCTTTCTTAGCCGGGGCCTGCGCGGCCCGGCCTAAAATTCCGTAATTTCGCCGAAAACTCAATAAATGCATCGTCAATCTGACCGTCTGGCTCTGCTGATACTGCTCGTCGTTGCCGTGCTGACCCGCCCTGCTCTGGCCCAGCAAACCTGCGCTGACCGCTTGTTGTTTACCCCCGTTAATCAGCCCAACCGCATTGAGTGGAGCAAATTTCCCGACTTTAGTTTACCATTTCCGATTATCTACTCGGGGCCACGCTTCGGCGATACCAGTGGTCAGCCCCTGCGGCACGGGTTTAGTTACCTCCAAACCGTGACCAACGGTGAGTTTGTGCCGCCCCGGCAGCGTACCGTTACCTACTACGGCGTGGCATATGGTCTCAACCAGCCCTGGGAAATCCTCGAAAGCCCGTGGGCCAATGACCTGATTGCCTACCGGGCCAAATGGGATCGCTGGCTTTCGGACCTGGCCGGTGGGCAGCGCAATGCAGCGGGGAAATACGTGGTGCAGGTAAGCCGGATTACCCTCGACATCGAGCGCATTGCCGAAACCGATGTCCGGATTCTACGGCTCAAAACCGATGATACCGTACCGGCTCAATACCGCAGTTTGTCTGACGCCAGTTTCATCTCCGCCTACAAACGCGCCATCCGCAACCTGTACGCCGAAGCTGCCAGCTACATTCGTCAGCATACCGACCTGACCAATGTGGTAATCAGCAGCTATGCTGATACGCCCATTCTGAATACCTACCTCAATGTGCCCACGTTTAGCTGGGCCGACTGGACCACCAACCTGAGCCGGGTCAATTATCTGGTGAAAGACTCGACCGAAAGCCGGGTGGGCGGACCGTATTACGACCAGCTCGACGCGCTCTCGCCCTCGGCGTATTATTACTACGACTATCCAAATCCGCTGGCTAAAGATTACCTGGCATACCTGCTGTTTCAGGTGGAAGCCAACCGGGCCTGGAGCAGCAAACCCGTGATTCCGTGGGTATGGCTGCGCTATCATAATACGTCCAGTACGCCCTTCCGGTTTATTCAGCCGTTTATGGCCGAAGCCACTGCCATCTTCCCTTTTTTCTCGGGAGCCGCCGGGTTGTGGCTTTGGGAAGACCCCACGCTCGAAACCACCCGTACCGATAATCAGGCGGCTTATGAACATTTTACGCATGGCCTCTACCGGCTTTCGCGTTTTGCCGATCAGTTTCAGGGGCCGTATGAACTGGTGATCGAAACCCCCGCCCGGGATCTTATGGACAGGCAGCTACCCGTGTGGCGGGGCGTGGTCAAAAACAATACGATCCTGATTGCCGCCCAGAATCCCTACGCCGACGAGGGGGCGAAAACCGAACTGGTGGTGCGTTACAAAAACAACTGGCAGCGCACCGTCGAGCTAACCGGGCGCGAGGTGTTTCTGTGCCGTTTCGACATGGGCGCCGTCACCGCTGCCGAACCAGTTGCTCCTCCTGCACAGGTTTATCCGAACCCGGCCATGAGCCAGCTCATTGTATCGCTGGGTCAAACACCCACTGCCAATACTGAGTTGACCCTACAGGATATGGCCGGTCGGATCGTTATTCGCCAGCCCGCAAAAGCCGCGCTGGTAACCCTGAACGTAGCGGGCCTGCCCGCCGGTTTGTATCTGTTACGCATTACTACGCTTACCGGTAGCCAAACGAAGAAAATTGTTCTCAGTCGGTAAAAAAACCTAAAAGGTCTTTTTGGAGACCTTTTAGGTTTAAGGTTGCGCTAGCAACATTCACTCTTTTATACCCATGAACCACCTCGAATACGAAACCAGCCCGTACCTGCTCCAGCACGTCAATAACCCCGTTGACTGGTTTCCCTGGGGCGATGAAGCCCTCAGCCGAGCCCGCGACGAAGACAAGCCGATTCTGGTCAGCATTGGCTATTCGGCCTGCCACTGGTGCCACGTCATGGAGCGCGAGTCGTTCGAGAAAGAGACCGTGGCGCGGGTAATGAACGAGAACTTCGTCTGCATCAAAGTGGACCGCGAAGAACGCCCCGATGTAGACGCTATTTACATGGACGCCGTGCAGGCAATGGGCGTACAGGGCGGCTGGCCGCTGAATGTGTTTCTGATGCCCGACGCCAAACCGTTCTACGGCGTTACGTACCTGCCACCTCAGAATTGGGTGAATCTGCTGGGCAACATCCGTGATGCCTTCGACGAAAACCGGGCCGACCTGGCGCAGTCAGCCGAAGGGTTTGCCACGGAACTCAATATTCGGGACGTGGAACGCTACGGCCTGACGAACACCGAGCCGTTGTTCTCGACCGATACGCTCGACGCCCTGCACCGAAAAGTGATGGTCAAAGCCGACGACGAGAAAGGGGGGACAAACCGCGCCCCCAAATTCCCGATGCCCGTACTCTGGCGGTTTCTGCTCCGGTATTACGCTGCGTCAGATAAAAAACTGGTGACTACCGAACGCGCCTTGCAGCAGGTAACGCTCACGCTGGACTGCATGGCCCTTGGCGGTATTTACGATCAGCTTGGCGGTGGCTTTGCCCGGTATTCGACCGACACCAACTGGTTTGCGCCCCACTTCGAAAAGATGCTGTACGACAACGGCCAGTTGCTCACACTCTACGCCGAAGCCTTTGCCCTGACTAAAAAGCCACTCTACAAACACGTAGTTTACCAGACCATTGCCTTCGCCCAGCGCGAACTGCTCAGCCCCGACGGAGGATTTTACTCGGCCTTAGACGCCGACAGTGAAGGCGTGGAAGGTAAGTTCTACACGTTTACGACGCCGGAATTACAGGACGCCCTCGGCGATGATTTCGGCTGGTTTGCGGAGTTGTACTCGGTAACTGACGAAGGCAACTGGGAACATAACCGCAATATCCTGCACCGGGCCGGGCCGCGTTCGGTAGAGGCCGACGACGCCTTTGCCGAACAGAACGGCTGGACAGAGGCCGATCTGAACGTGCGGCTTGACGCGGCCCATGTTCGGCTGATGCGTGTGCGCGACGAACGCATCCGGCCCGGCCTGGACGATAAAATTCTGTGTTCCTGGAATGGGTTGATGCTGAAAGGGCTGGTTACCGCCTACCGGACGTTTGGCGAACCCGAGTTTCTGACCCTGGCGCTGCGGCTGGGATTTTTTCTGCTCAAAAATATGCGCGATAGCCGAAACGGGGGACGGCTCTGGCATACGTATAAAAATGGGCGGGCCAAACAGGTTGGGTTTCTGGACGATTATGCCGCTGTGATTGATGGACTCCTGGCGTTGTATCAGGCCACCTTTACCGAAAGCTGGCTTACCGAGGCCGATCAGCTAACG
>JACMPG010000096.1 GCA_014377625.1 Spirosoma sp. | reverse complement strand
GTAGCTCTGCAAAAGCTGGTGTACCTGACGATCCAAAACATCGAAACAAAGTGGGAAACGACGACCCACAACTGGAAGACGGTACTCAACGAGTTGAGTGTTATCTTTGAAGAGCGCATCAAAGCCCACCGCTTCGACTAACCCGCGGGCCTGACACAGTTCAGAAAGCACTTCCGAGTAGTATGCATGCATACTACTTAGTATATTTACGTCACCGAATCAACAAACCAAAAGCACTTAATCAGTATGGAAGCAGCAACACTTGAGTTACCCGGCCTGAACTTTAACCTGACAGAAGAACACTTGGCCGTGCAGGAAGCCGCGCGCGATTTTGCCCAGAACGAACTGTTGCCCGGCGTTATCGAGCGCGACAATGCCCAGCAATTCCCCAAAGAACTGATTCGCCGTATGGGTGAACTGGGTTTCCTTGGCATGATGGTTTCGCCCGAGTACGGTGGGGGCGGCATGGACACGGTATCGTACGTACTGGCGATGGAAGAATTGTCTAAGATCGATGCATCGGCGTCAGTGATTGTGTCGGTTAATAATTCGCTGGTTTGCTACGGCCTGGAGGCTTACGGCAGTGAAGAGCAAAAGCAGAAATATTTGACGCGGTTGGCTACTGGAGAATCGTTGGGTGCGTTCTGCCTGTCAGAACCAGAAGCTGGTTCTGATGCTACCTCGCAGCAGACAATCGCTGAAGATAAAGGAGACCATTATTTACTGAACGGAACTAAAAACTGGATCACCAACGGCAACTCGTCGGACATCTGCCTGGTCATTGCTCAAACTGATCGGGAGAAGGGACACCGAGGCATCAACTGCCTGATCGTTGAAAAGGGAGACCCCGGGTTCGTAATAGGTAAGAAAGAGGACAAAATGGGAATCCGGGCATCAGACACGCATTCCCTGCTGTTCACTGACGTGCATGTATCCAAAGATAACCGTATCGGTGCCGACGGGTTCGGGTTTAAGTTCGCGATGTCAACATTGAATGGCGGGCGTATCGGCATTGCCGCGCAGGCCCTGGGTATTGCGGCCGGTGCCTATGAACTGGCACTCAAGTATAGTCAGGAACGCCGGGCTTTTGGCAAGCAGATTTTTGATCATCAGGCCATTCAGTTTAAGCTGGCCGAAATGGTAACAAAAATAGAAGCTGCCCGGCTTCTGGTTTTCAAAGCAGCCCGCTTGAAAGATGAACACAAAGAGTATGTGCAGGCGGCCGCAATGGCGAAATTATTTGCGTCGGATGTAGCTATGTGGTCCACTACCGAAGCTGTTCAGATACACGGCGGTTACGGATACGTGAAAGAGTTTCATGTAGAGCGGCTCATGCGCGATGCTAAAATCACCCAGATCTACGAAGGAACGTCAGAAATACAGAAATTAGTGATTGCCCGCGAACTCGTTCGCTAAGTTTTTTGACATTTCATTGGCTCGACATGTCGTAATAGGCGCATCTCTCGTGGATTCGCCTATTTTTTTGTGTTCTGGAAACTTTTATACTTGTATTAGTTTTGTACAAATTATTAGTTTTGTGCAAATTTGTGCGTTGCACCAATTTGCACAGGCACCCCGTTCAGCTATGGAAGACTACAATAAAATTATTGAATCGTTAGGCGTTAAGTTCATTAAGGCCCGTAACATTCGGATATTACAACCGATCACCATCAAAAATTTTTATGATGTAGAAAATACATTATTGATTTTATACAATGGTGAAGTATCGGTAGGAGAGGAAAAAACGAAGGTAGAGGCTGGAGACATGCTCTTTATCCCTGGTGGTAAACATGTGAGCGTTACCTATGGCGACCCTGAAAGCCCCAAGTCGGTATCGAACGAAGAGTTTATGACACATCGGGAGTTGTATTTCGAAGGCAATCACGACACTAAGCTCATTGGACATTTACCTAATTCATTCGGGTACGTATCATTTGAAGCTAAGGTCTTTGATTCGGTCAACTTCTTCAACTCGCTCGATGTACCGCCGTTTATTATCAAGCGGGAGGAGCACCTGGCCACAACAATCAATCAGATCCTTGCCGAGGATATGACTGATCTGGCTGGAAAAGGTCGGATCATAAAAATCAAAACTGAAGAGATTGTCATTGAGGTAGTACGTTACATTCTCAAGAACCGCCTGTTCGTGGAGCAGTTGGTCACTAACAGCACGTATTTCAAGGACCCCCGTCTGATTGATATATTTGCTTATATCAAAGACAACCTTGGTGGCGATCTATCGAACAAGGTACTTGCCAACGTAGCCAACGTGTCAGAAGATTATGTAGGTCAGTATTTCAAGATGTTGACAGGAATCAACCCCCAGGACTACATTGAATACCAGCGCATGGAATCAGCAGTAGGTCTGTTACGAACCAGTAAAAAGAGTATCCGGGCCATTGGTGCGGAGGTGGGCTACAAAGATACTGCTTACTTCTGCCGCCGGTTTAAGATGATGTTTGGAATACCAGCGGGTAAGATGCGTCGTCGGGAGTCATTGATGAACGTATAAAAAAAGAGCCATACAGTGGCCCTTTTTTTATTTTACATTCACTTCGATAGGAAGGGTATAAAAGACTGCAACTGGCCTGTCATTTATTTCGCCGGGTTGCCAGCGAGGCATCTTCTCAACTGCGGTAATGACAGTAGTGATGAAAGCTTCCATGCCCTTTCGGGCTTTGCCGACTAAAGGCTTTGATGTTACACGAACGTCATGCACTGTCCCCGCCTGATCGATAATAAACTGGGCGGCTATCGGGCCTGTATCGGTACGCTGCCGCATGAGTGAGCCCGGAAATTTGATGGTTTCGGCCAGATATTGGCTCAGGCCTGCTTTGCCACCCGGAAATTCTGGCTGCTTTTCTACTACTGAATAAACTTTTCCGGAAACGGGCTGCCCAACAACATCAGGGATATACCCTATAAGGCTAATAATGGTAAACGCGCACGCCAATACGCTGGTAATTGGTTTTGTCATAACACTAAACCTGTACTACTGACTGATTGATTGATTGAATAACCCCCGATAACTGAGCCAAAAGATCTGGATTTTGCTCGACACCATTGCCAACCACGATCAGGTCGGCACCCGCATGAAGTGCATCGTAGGCTTTTTCTCCAGAACTAATGCCCCCACCTACTACAACTGGTACATCTACGGTAGTGCTTACGGCCCGGATCATACTGGCAGACACGGGTTTACGGGCACCGCTGCCCGCATCTAAATACATAAGCTGAAGACCAAGCATTTCGCCAGCCATTGCCGTACAGGCCGCCACGTCGGGTTTATCGTATGGAATGGGCATGGTGCCACTAATGTAAGAGACGGTTGTCTGGACCCCACTATCAATCAGCATATAGCCCGTAGGCAAAATTTCCAGACCGCTTTTTCTCAGCAGAGGGGCTGAAATGACGTGCTGACCAATCAGAAATTCCGGGTTTCGACCAGAAATCAGAGAAAGTAACAGAATAGCGTCAGCCGAGGTATCAATGTGCAAGGGGTTACCGGGGAAAATAACCACCGGTGTCTCAGTATGTTCCCGAATAGCAGCAATAACCCCGGCGTGATTGTAATTTGTAATGAGACTTCCACCCACAAAAAAGAAATCGACGGGGTAAGCAGCGGTTTGGCGGAGTAAGGTAAAAAGACTCTCCTGATCAGCCTTATCAGGGTCGATCAGGAGAGCCAATGATTTCTGCCCCGCTAATTTACGTTTGCGGAGTATAGTCAGCAGGTTGTGTGACTGCTTCTTTATGGTATTTTGTTGGATCAGCGGCTGGGTTGATGGCATTGTTTTGACGGAGTCGGGATACGAAACCTATTAATTGCTGCCGGGCGATACTGGTCAGAACGGAGGTTATCATGCCGCCGATCAAACCACTCGCGGCAGCTTTCCGTTGCGTTTTCTGTGCCTTCCTTTTCATTTTTCGACTACTTGGGGCAGATGCGTCAACATGATCGATTTCATCATCATCCGCGTCCATATCGTCATCATCATCATCTGGTTCACCGTATTTCTCGGCGTACCTGTATTCGTCAGACTTTGGCAGGAGTGCATTAGCCACCAAATATACGGCGAAAGCGGCACCTGCCACAAAAGCTACTGAACGACCTTTCTCAGTAGCCTCATCTTTGAGGGAGTCAACTCCGTCTGAAATAGAGTGCTTAAAGCGTTCGGTAGCAGCCATAAGCTGCGCCCGGCGGGCTGTCGTATCGGCAAAAGGTACTTTGGGATCTTCCATACGCTAAAGTAGAAATTGTATATGATAGCAGTTTCTGATGGGAGTTATACGTGGTCAAAAGCGGGGTACTTACGTGTTTAAGCTCAGAGAGAAGGGGGAGAAGCACCGAGTGTAGATCGGGTCTGCGCCATCAACTCCTCTACCGCATCCTGCTTTTGCACCTTTTTCTTTTCCTGACTCTTCTTCAGCGCGCTGTAAGCCACTACCCTGATTTTTGATTTGACGAAATCTTTAGCCAAAAGCCAGATCAACGTCAGCAGTAGGAAAAAGCCCGCTACAATTAAAAAACCAAGATACAGGCTATCAAGTACGTAATTCAGATAAGCAGCCAGCAGGCTAAACAGAAAGATAGTAGTCATAGTGGCAAGTAATGCCAGTACAATTCCATGAATGCCTACTACTACTCCTTCTTCTATTTTTCCGCGTGTCTCAAGTGTAAATAACTCTATTCTGGCCTCCAGATAGCGAAATATGTTCTCCCGTATCTCTTCAAAGCGTTCCAGCATGATTGTAAAAGTTAAGCGATTCCATAAGATATCTACAAAAAAACGGCCATTTTGTTCAGAGCAGCACTTTTTCAGGATATGACAGGCCGGAAAATACTCTCCAGGTCTAACGAATTGCCTGACTACCCGCGCTTTGTGTAATAGACTACAGAAAACTAAATAATTATGGAAAATGGCCCCACCCCTGTCTTTAGGCTAAACGCACAAAAGCCGCCCACGATGGGCGGCTTTTGTGCGTTTAGCCTAAAGACAGGTTATTTAGACTGGCGAAGCTTAGCTTCAATGGTTTGCTGCGTATGTGGTACAGCCCGTAGTCGCTCCTTCGGAATGAGTTTGCCGGTGTCTTTACACACACCATATGTGCCGTTCTTGATTCGTACCATAGCAGCATCGAGTTGCTGAGTGAATTTTTGCAGGCGTGCTGCCAGTTGGCTTAGGTTCTCCCGCTCACTGGTATCAGCTCCATCTTCGAGAAGTTTTGAGTTGCCCGACGTATTGTCAGTGCCGCTATCGTTCCGTTTGCTGAGCGTTTCTTTTATATAGTTTAATTCACTACGAGTAGCGTCTAATTTCTGACCAATCAGGAATTCAAACTCTTTTAAATCTTCTTCTGAATACCGTTTTTTCTCTTCCAGGTCCATAACAACAGCCTTCGTTAGGTGGGGGGCATAATATTGAGGGCGAAAGTACGGATTTGTCGACTTCAAACCAACGACAGCCTTTGATAATAGGCCTGTAAATAACATTGATCTGACTGGCTAAATCCAAACTTATCAAATGAAAATTTGGATTTAAAGCTAATACTACATTGAAAATACTGACTTAGAAGCAGTTGAGATGATATCATACGGTGCGCTGCGTTTTAGACTAATCTGAGAAAAAATATACTTTTGATTGTCTATTCGTTAAACCCTTAAGTTTGTGGCACACTTCACATAAATAATCGGTTTTAACCACCACAATAGCGTAAGGTTATGGGATATATCGAACCAGCACCAATCAAAGACAAAGAAAATCCCCTTGAATCTATGATGTCGCGATTTGACGCGGCTGCCCGATTACTGGGTATCTCGACCGAGATGTACGACATTCTGAAAGTACCCGCCAGGCAGGTCATCGTAGGACTACCCGTTACTATGGACGACGGCAGTATCCGGGTTTTCGAGGGATATCGGGTAATTCATTCCAACATCCTCGGACCCGGTAAAGGGGGGATCCGGCTCGACCCCGGCGTCAACCTTGACGAGGTTCGTGCCTTGGCTGCCTGGATGACCTGGAAATGTGCCGTAGTCGACATTCCCTACGGTGGTGCCAAAGGCGGCATAGCCTGTAATCCCCGGACCATGTCGGCGGGCGAAATCGAGCGACTTATCCGGCAGTACACCGTGGCTATGCTTGACGTTATCGGTCCGGATCGCGACATTCCGGCCCCTGACATGGGAACGGGTCCACGCGAAATGGCCTGGATAGTAGATGAATATTCAAAGTCAAAAGGTATGACCGTCAACAGTGTTGTGACGGGTAAGCCGCTGGTATTGGGCGGCTCGCTGGGCCGTACCGAAGCTACCGGGCGTGGCGTTACTGTGGCGGCTCTGGCGGCAATGGATAAACTCAGGATGAACCCTTACCGCACTACGGCGGCTATTCAGGGGTTTGGTAATGTGGGGTCACACGCAGCTGATCTGCTCCATGAGCGTGGTGTTACGGTAGTGGCCGTGAGCGACATTACAGGCGGGTATTACAATGCTGCGGGGATAGACATCACAGCGGCTATAACCTACCGCAATAGCATTGGAAACGGTACGCTCGAAGGATTTATCGGCGCAGAAAAAATTACTAACGAAGAATTACTTTCGTTGGACGTGGACGTACTGGTGCCGGCGGCCACCGAAGATGTCATTACCGAAGATAACGCCGGTTCAATCAAGGCCCGTATGATTGTGGAAGGAGCCAACGGGCCTACTTCGGCTTCTGCTGACGATATTATCAACAGTAAAGGTATTTTGGTGGTACCTGATATTCTGGCCAACGCCGGGGGCGTAACAGTCTCGTACTTTGAATGGGTACAGAACCGAATTGGCTACAAGTGGACGCTCGATCGGATCAACCGCCGGGCAACCCGCGTGATGAAAGACGCCTTTGATCGTGTTTTTGAAACCTCGCAAAAATACGAAGTGCCGCTGCGGCTTGCTGCCTATATCGTCGCTATCGACAAAGTGGCCAGTACCTATAAATACCGGGGTGGATATTAAAATTATATAATGTGTTAAGCATGATACATAGCTAAAGCGCATAATTGAGCTACAGTCGCTATATTTCATACTTATCACATTACATTATACATCACTTTATGCGCTTACATCGCGAAGGGTACACCATCATGTTAGTAACGGGGCTGGTCTTGCTGGTCCTTAATCTGCTTGCTTATTTTTATCTGTTCTCCGATAACACCATCGCTATCGTTCTGCTGACAGTGGCAAGTTTAGTGCTGTTTACGTTGATCGTGCAGTTTTTTCGGATTCCAAACCGCGCTCTGACACAGCACGATACACAGGTTATTGCACCAGCCGACGGGACCGTTGTGGTAATCGAAGAAACTGAAGAAACCGAATATTTTAAAGAACGAAGGCGGCAGGTTTCTATCTTTATGTCTCCCCTGAACGTGCACGTTAACCTTAACCCGGTATCGGGCGTGGTGCGGTACTTCAGGTATTTTCCCGGTAAGTATCTGGTAGCCTGGCACCCCAAATCCAGTACAGAGAACGAACGGACAACCATTGTTATTCAGGCCAACAACGGGACTGAAATCCTGTTTAGGCAAATTGCCGGCGCGGTAGCCCGACGAATTCGTTGGTACGTCAAAGAAGGTCAGTCCGTAGAACAGGGGCAGGAAATGGGCTTTATCAAGTTCGGCTCGCGGGTTGATGTGTACCTGCCTTTAAATGCAGAGGTAAAGGTGGCCATTGGTGATCGTATGAAAGGGGGCGTGACGGTCCTGGCCGAACTACTGTAAATGGCTGCTTTTACTTACTCTTCGAGGTTCAACGTTACGGTCAGTCGGTACGCCGAACCGTGACGCTGAACCTCGAATTTTGAACGAAAAAACATCTCTCAAACCTTCAAAGTAAGCAGTTGCCCGTGTTCGGCTTCGGTAATAACCAGACCCAGCCTGTTCGACGGGTCGAAGGCACAACTGGTAGGGTTTTTACCTGGTAGAGGGATGTCATGCCTGAGCCTGCCTTCGGCACTAAATACCCGGATCAATCCCAGCCCGTACATAGCAACATACACGTTGCCATCTGGTGAAACGGCCATGCCACCGGGGCCAGACAACGGAGAGGCTGTTTCTGTTTCAGCCACAGCAGCCCACACCCGGATAGTTTCCCAGCTAAGGTCCTGAGTATCCCAAAAGCCAGCCCATATTTGCTGACGGTGCATCTCGGCAATCAGCAAATACTCTGACACAAACGCCAGCCCGACCGGATGAGCCAGGCCATCGGTAAGTATTTCGATGTGGCCGTTAAGCCTGCGTGCTGCTACCCAGCCTGCCTGATCGCCATCTGCCGGACCGGGACAGGTAAATAGTAAAGTCCCATGCTTATCAATGATCAGGTTACCAGGTGCACTGAGCGGACTTCCTGCCACCTCGGTAAGCATTGTCTCAATGGCTTTAGTTTGAATATGCATCCGGTAGATACGGTTACTGGCACAATCGCTAAACCATAGCTGACCCTCAAAATAAGCTACGCTGTTGGGTTGGCCACCGGTGTAAATACGGGTTGTTTGCCCGGCTGATGATCGACAGAATAGGCTTCCTCCTGCCTGCTCAGCACACCATAAGCAACCCTCCCGGTCAAATGCTACTCCCTGCGGATGGTGTAATCCTTCCTGTAGTATATGTATAGTATCCATATTATAGGGTTGTTGAGCATGTTTCGCTGATCACGAACAGAATATTCCCCGGAGTGAATGGGATGCTACTCTTAGAAGAACATATACCGGTTATTGTTCAGTAATAACTGACTCATTTCTAACCTTTATGTTGGTTTCTACATTGACGTAACGGGGATGTGCTCTGCACTATTTTCAGATTTAGTTGTATCTTCAGCCTGCATAGTTTTCTCTTATTATTATGACGTTCGATTATATCATCGTAGGGGCGGGTTCGGCGGGGTGTGTACTGGCCAATCGTTTGTCCACAGACCCGGCAGTGTCGGTATTGTTACTCGAAGCAGGTGGACCAGACACTAAATTTGAATTACAGATTCCGGCAGCTTACTCTAAACTGAACAAAACTTCGGTGGACTGGGGGTTCTGGACTGAACCGCAAACGGCTCTTAACAACCGACGTATGTACCAGCCACGTGGTAAAACACTGGGTGGGTGCTCATCAACCAACGCGATGGCCTACGTGCGCGGCAACCGGCTTGACTACAACGACTGGGCTGGCCTCGGAAATGCAGGCTGGGGATATGACGACGTACTGCCGTACTTTATACGCTCAGAACACAATGAGCAGATCAATCAGCTAAACGCTCGCTATCACGGTGACAGCGGCCCGCTCAACGTAACATTTGCCAGTTACCGAACACTTCTGGCCGATGCGTTTCTGGATGCATGCCGGGAAACGGGTATTCATGAGAATCACGATTATAACGGAGCCGAACAGGAAGGAGCAGGATTCTTTCAGTTCACGATCAAAAACGGTAAACGCCACAGTGCAGCCACGGCTTTTTTGAAACCCGTTATGCACCGCCCTAACCTGACCGTTATTACCCGCGCTTACACAAAGCAGGTACTGTTGACGAATGACCGGGCTACGGGCGTAGAATTCATGACCGGCAAGAATAAGGTACAAACAGCCACGGCCCGGCGCGAAGTGATTCTCTCGGCGGGGGCGTTTCAGTCGCCCCAGTTGCTGATGCTGTCCGGTATTGGCCCCGCCGATACGTTGAGGCAGGCCGGTATTGCGCTCAAAAAGGAACTGCCCGGCGTAGGACAGAATTTGCAGGACCACATATTCACGGGGGTCAGCAGCCTGTCGTCGCAACGTGGTGTATCGTCTAATTTTCACCTCAAACCCCTCAACCAGCTTAAAGGATTAGGGAGCTGGCTGCTCAACAAAACCGGCCCCATGACCATTAGCCCGCTCGAAGCTGTAGCGTTCATAAAAACCGAAGCTGAACAGGACCGGCCCAACATGCAGTTTCACTTCGCACCCGTACATATGGGCGACGACGACCAGACCGACATGTACGACCTCAGCACCTGGCCCACCACCGACGGCTATATTGTGCTGCCTACGCTATTGAAACCCAAAAGCCGGGGCTACGTAGGGCTACGCTCTGCCAACCCGCTGGATACGCCCCTGATACAGCCCAATTATTTGACGCACGAAGATGATCGGCGCGTCCTGATTCGGGGTGTTCGGCAGGCATTATCCGTAAAACAGGCTGACGCGTTTGGACCATTTCGCGAACGTATCCAAACCCCTACCGACAGTAGCTCAGACGACGCTATCTGGCAACATATTCTGCAACAGCTCGAAACGGTATACCATCCGGTAGGTACCTGCAAAATGGGTACCGACGAAATGGCCGTTGTCGATGCTGACCTGCGGGTGCGGGATATTGATGGTCTGCGGGTGATCGACGCATCGGTCATGCCGACCATTGTATCGGGAAATACCAACGCGCCTACTATTATGATTGCCGAGAAGGGTGCTGATCTGGTGCTGGGGCGGGTGGTCAGTCGTCAGGCTGGAGCTACATTGATCCCAAATAGTTGAGATTACGTTCCACAACCTCAAAAACAACTACGTCGGGACGTTCGGTGGCCACGAGGGCGGGATCTATACGGCTGGCCCGGACAAAGTAAGATTCCCGAAAATAAGCCGCCAGAAACGGCATCATACTGTGGCTAAACGAATCGCCAATGAACAGTAGCTTACCCGTGCCGTTGCCCTTGAAGCGCGATGAGGCAAAGCCCGATGCGGGGTTGGGGACACTGGCCGTTTGGGTGGCTTTAGCCTGCGGGGTAGGGGTAACCGCATAAAATACCTTGTCTTTACGCTCCTGTTGCACGGTTAGCATCGTTACCAGATCACCCCCGCCCCCACGTTGCTTCTCGATTTTAAAATCGCTGAGTTGTAGTAATGGCAAGTTTGGGTAGTTCTGCCGAACTCGGTTAAGCAAAGCGGCACTACCAATCATAGAGCCAATGTCGTTCCAGTGCGTGTCGGTCTGGTGATACACAAAACGCTCGTGCCTGGCAGTTAGCAGGGTGTCACGCAGGTCAACAAAGGGGACGGTAGTATTTTTAACCGCCTGCCCGAGTATATCCAGACGGGTTGTACCACTGGCTGGCTGAAGACGATCGGGCAGGTTTTCGGGGTAAATCGTGTGGGAGTCGGGGGCAATCAGTACGTAGAGTCTGCTGTTTTGCCGGGCCAGTTCTGCCTGCCGCCGGGCCAGATGTTGCGCTATGTACCGGGCCGAGTCGGCAGAGAGTGGTAATAAACCCCGATGCTGATCCATTACGCGGTTGTAGCTATTGCCGAGGTAAAACCAGCCATTTTTACCTATTACCACTTTTTCGGGTAGGGGCGACTCGCCCAGTATATTCAACTTCCAGCGGCTGTACCCGTAAAATAGCGCGTTGCGCCACCCGAAGTTCTCTTTGTAGTACTGATCGAACTGTTTGATGAACGTTTTGACATGCGGGAAGTTAAGCCGTGGCACCTGACTCGCTGTCCGGTTTTCAGTACTGCTAAATTGCCCTGACAGGCCCAAAACCTGATCGGCCAGAGGTAGCAGTAACAGCCCGCCAAAAACAGGGGCCAGAAGTTTGAATCGTTTAAAGTCCATTCAGGGATAAATCGGCGGTAACTGGATGTCGACTATTGGTTGATGAGCAAAGGTACGCAAAGCCTTTTTTTTTGATTGACACGCTATTAATTCCAACTTTTTTCGGAGACATAGACTCTGTAGTAATTTACAGTGGTATGTTTTGAGTATTCACAGAGTTTTAGCCTGGGCAGATGAGATGCATTCGTTACAAAGAAGCTGGATACGGGAAGTCAGGCAAAGCCAGATCGCCATTTTACCCGATAATGAATCCTATATAAAAGGTACAGATGTAAAGGTCTGGGATGTTGTAAGCAGCCTGGCCAGTGGTTTAAGCGAGGACCGACTCATGAGAAGGCATCCTGCCCTGACGAAAGCTGACATACGGGCGTGTTCGCTTTTTGTGTACCTGCGGACCGTTGGTCAGATTTGATACCTTGAGGAGGTACTACCTGGCAAATAGCTTATAAGTGGGATGCGTGGGTCAGTAGTGGGCGCGATAGCTATAAACTGGCCAGATGACTAAGGTTCCGTTCAACAATTTCGAGGATCATGATATCAGGATGCTCCTTTCTTACCTGCTCCTTGTTGGGGTGACTAGCGCGAACTACGTACATCTCCCGGAAATAACCGGCAATCGGGTTCATTACGTAGCTAAATGAATCGCCGAGCAAAAAGACCTTCGGTCTGGTTTTGTCGGGATGTAAAAAACGCTGCTCGGGTAAGTCGGTGCCTGGGTGAGGTATGGATTCAGCCTCATTGGCCAGGATCAGCGGAGCCGGTTTTATATCGTAATCGACGGAGTCGGCAAATTGGCGGTTGAGGGCAAGTACCGTGACCAAATCGCCCCCAATGCCCTTGCGGGGACGAATCCGGTAGTTGGTCAGTTGTACCAATGGTATCGAAGGAAAGTCATGGCGCATCCGCTTTAGGAGGGGAATGGTAGCAATCAGCGCACCACAGCTATTCCAGTGGGTATCCGTCTGTTGATACAGTACATAGGTAGCTTTGGCCCGAATCAGGTCTGGCCGGGGATCAATAAAGGGTATCGTCGTTTTTTCGGCCATGTACTGCTTAAGCCGATCAAGATTTGATGGCTCTGCCGATATATGAAAGTTATCGGGCAAAAACTCCGGATAAATTGAATAGGAATCAGGTGCCACAAAGACATATAGTTTGATTCCCTGCTTAGCCAGTTCACGCTGATAATCGGATAAATGACTGCCAATAGCTTCAATCTCGGCGGGTGTCATGCTGGCCAGGCCTTTGTGCTGGTCGGCCACATTATCGATTGAGTTGCCCGGATAAAACCAGCCATGTTTACCTAAAATAACTTTACTGGGTAGAGGAGAAACGCCCACAACCCAGTATTTCCACTGACTATATTGGTAGTACAGCGCATTGCGCCAGCCGAAATTCTCTTTGTAGTACTGGTTGAACTCAGCAATGAAGGTTTTAACGTGTGGAAATCGAAACGTAGGTATTGAAGCCAGGATACGCTTTTCTGTACTTTCAAAACCCACTGAAAGACTGAATACCTGATCCAGCGAGGGCATAAGCAGCAATAGAGCGAAACTTATGCCCGTCAGTATTAGTCGGTAGCGTTTGAACCAGTAC
Source organism: Spirosoma sp. (assembly GCA_014377625.1). GTDB lineage: Bacteria > Bacteroidota > Bacteroidia > Cytophagales > Spirosomataceae > Spirosoma. Next base: position 3,540 of record JACMPG010000096.1, on the reverse strand, counting down.
TGGATACCGGCACCAGACGAAATCTCAACTGGCTCAGGAGTAGACATACCCGTTAACGTTAAAAGCGGAAGTAGATAAATGGATTGTACGTATCAGCTGCCAGATAGGCTACTGCCAGGATAAATAACCCAGCCAGGCCAACCGTATAGAGTGTTTCCATCGTCAGTTGAACGAAACCAGTTGATACGCGGGTCAGTAACCGGCGCCAAAGTGTTTGGAAGCGATGGTACACCGGCGTGGCCAGTATGAAGCCAAGTAACAGCGACCCGATCAGTTCAACGTTCATAAAGTACGAAAGCGGGTAAGCTATTGTACCTGATGCCGGTACCAGACCCGCCATTTTTTGCAAATACGCGACTGCCGAGCTTAGGTCTGCCGCCCGGAAAAATACCCAGCCTATCAGCACAACCAGCAGCGCATATACATGACCTACAATGGCCGGAAGCCGCTCAAGCCGTTTAGCAAGCCCGGCCCGTTCTACGAGCAGAAACAGGCCGTGATACAGTCCCCAGATGATGAAATTCAAGCTTGCCCCGTGCCAGAGACCCGTTACAAAAAAGACAATGAGCAGATTACGGTACGTACGCAGGTTACTGCCCCGGTTGCCACCCAGTGGAATATAGACGTAGTCGCGGAACCAGCTCGACAGCGAGATGTGCCACCGACGCCAGAAATCCTGAATGGACCGGGCAATGTAGGGGTAATTGAAGTTTTCTTTAAAATCGAAGCCTACCATTTTTCCCAGCCCGATGGCCATATCAGAATAGCCCGAAAAGTCGAAGTAAATCTGAAACGAATACGCTACAATGCCAAGCCAGGCCGTGGCAGTGGGGTAGCTATCGGGTGGGGCATTGAAAATAGTGTCGGCTACTTGCGCAAACGTATTGGCCAGCAAAATTTTCTTGGCCAGACCAATAATGAACCGCTCGGCCCCGACGCCAAACTTTTCGAGGGTAACGTTGCGGTTATTTAGTTCGGGAGCAATGTCGGCGTAGCGCACAATGGGGCCGGCAATCTGGTGTGGAAACATGGCCACGTACGTACCAAAATCCAGAAAACTGCGGTTGGCCCGAATGCGTCCCCAGTAGATATCGAGCGTGTAGGAAATACCCTGGAAGGTGTAAAAACTGATACCAATGGGCAGGGCAATCTGTGCCAGTGTCAGGTTCTCAGAGACCGGGAACATGAACGCCTGCGCAAAGCCCCGTGCTGAATCGAATAGAAAATTAGTGTACTTATAGTAAAACAGGAGTGATAGACTTCCGGCCAGCGACAGCCATAAACCTGCTTTCCGTTGCCCTTTTTCAACAAGCCGTCCGGCTATGAAGTTAATCAGTGCCGAGGTAAGCAGCACCAGTACCACCGGTCCTTCACCCCAGGCATAAAACACCAGACTGGCAAAAAATAACAGCGCGTTCTGCCACTTACGGGGTGTTAAATAGTAGAGTATCAGGAAGGATGGCAGGTAAAGGAAGAGGAATATTGCCGAACTAAAGAGCATTGGACATCGAGCTTTTTAACAAATGTATGCAAACATACGTCTACGTCTAACTCTGGTTAAAGTCTATTTGACCTTACGGTTAAGGTCAAACCCGGTATAATAGCTCCCCCCAACGACGCCGGTATGCAACGTATCCCGACCCGATCTGGGCCGCCCTTCGGTAGAGATTCGGGCGGTGCGCAATCGCAGATGATGAAATTGACGTATTTTGCCACTACGAAATGAGACCTATCGGCAAATGACCATTCCTGAGAAAACGGGTTTATATTCATCCTGCAAAAGGGCCATTCTTCTGGCCATGAGTGTGGCAGTGTGGCTGGGTAGTTTAGCCTGTAGTTCAGACTTCCCGGCTACGGATACAAACGTTCGTATTCCACCCGCCACCACGCCCGTCTCGTCTTCCTGCGTCTGTACCACTACGGCAACTACGGGCAGCAGCACCACCACATCGGTGTCTACTACGCCCATTAGCCCAACCGTGGCTGCTCCTGTCGTGATTGACACGCTCGCGGGCATTGCACCACCTCGGTTTTTGCCAAACGGTGGTAACCTATACGTTGGTACGCCTATTCGTATTACCGCCGACTCGCTCCCTGCTCAGGCTGTTATCGAGTATTCTGTTGATGGTGGGCAGCGGTGGATAGCGGCCCAGCAGTTTGCACTCATGGACGGCGGACCATTGCTGACGCGTATCCGGCTCGGTAGCAAAACCACCCGCTCCCGCAGCGTGCCATTCAGCGTGTATTTTAACCGGGTGCTGGTAATTGGCAACAGCATCATGAGTCATGCCCCTGACCCCAGCATTGGCTGGGCCAATTTTAACGGCATGGCGGCTTCGGCCCCCGAAAAAGACTTTGTGCATATCCTCAGCCGTCGATTGCAGTTGCTCCAGCCGTCGGTTATAGTCAAAATACTGTCTGGTGGCGATTTTGAGCGGGATTATGTCAATTTCAAACTGACCGACTGGAACGAGCCACTCACTTTCGCGCCTGACCTGATCATCATTCGCATTGCCGAGAACATTGACGAAAGCAGCGTTGATCGGCTGAATCTGGAGAAGTATTACCGCGATATGCTCACGAAGCTGGCTGGTAACTCAAAAACGGTTAAGGTCGTTTGCTCGACCAGTTTCTGGTATCAGCCCCGTACCGACGCGATCATCAAAAAGGTTGCAGTAGAAAAAGGTATTCCGGTTGCCGATTTGTGTAAACTCGTTGGCAGACCCGAATACCTGGCGCTGCAATACAAAGACATCGGCGTAGCCAAACACCCCAACGATGCAGGCATGCAGCAGATTGCCGACTTACTCTGGGAGGCCATTCAGTAATGGTAGTCTGGACTACACCCCAAACCGGTTCATTGAAAACAGAGAGGTAGGATGATAAACAGAGACGGGGCGCAGAAATTGATTTCCGCGCCCCGTCGCATTACCCGTATTTCGGTACAATCAGAAAAACGATAGCCGCAGGATGAAGGGACTGCTGCCATAGACAAACTGCGACTCGCGGCTTTTGTAGTTCAGGTTGTAAAGGGCCGTCAGGTTAACGCCAAACCGGCGGGAAATAGGCTGCATGTACGTCAGTCCAAGCAATGGTGTAGTCAGGCTGAGCGTTGCGTTCTGGGCAACCGCATTATCTACCTTCTGCTGAATGGTGGTTGTTTCCACCTCGCCGTGTAGGTATAAGTTCGGGACAATGGAGGGAATAGCCTCGTACATCACAAACCCGCGCCCGCCGTACTGATTGAGCGTGTAGGGCTGAGGATATGGAGCTTTGTAGCGGGTATAGTTGTACGTACCGCCAACGCCGATGATCAACTGTTCAGTGGCCTGATAGGCAATAACCGGCGAAACACCGAGACTAAACGGGTTGCCAAAGCGGAAGCCATTGATACCACCCCCAAACCGAAGCCGTTGCGTAAACGGTAGTGGTTGCCCATCAACGGTTTGTGTGCGCAGTGGTTCGCGCCCCTGATCACGCCGATCTTCGGGGTCGGCGGTGAGCTGGCCAAACGCTGCGCTGCTGCTGAGCAGCGCAACC